>NZ_JBQSYD010000033.1:0-36068 GCF_052378905.1 Halomonas sp. AOP22-C1-8
CGTGGAAGAAAATAAAGCACACGTGTTAATGGTATGATGCGTCCCCAGCGACTATATCAACCGGCTGTCACTTTAGGTGATAGACGCAATTTGAGGTGAAGTGGTGAGTGAAACGGTACCGACATCGTGGTTAGTTTACTGCCGCCCTGGTTTTGAACATGATGCGTTGTCAGAAATGCAGCACCATGCAAAGCACCAAGGGGTACCCTGTGAACCTGCTTATGGGGAAGGGTGGGTCAGCCTAACGCGAACAGACGATGAACCCGTTAATGACTTGCACCGGCGGGCGGCTTTTAAAAGACTTATTTTCGCTCGTCAAAGCCTGGCGGCCTTACCAGCACTCACCTTGTCACGAGATGATCGATTAACCGCTATTTTAGAGCAGGTTAAAGCTAGCGGCTGGAGTTTTGAAGAAATCTGGCATGAAACGCCCGATACTAATGATGGCAAGGCGCTGGTTGGCCTGATCAAAGCCCTTACCAAGCCGTTGCAAAGCATGTTGAAAAAACGCGGTGCGCTACGCGGCAAGGCAGGTGGGCGTCGGTTACATATTTTTTGGACCAATGGTGATCGCGCCCAGCTAGGAATAAGTTTTCCCGGTAATCGTAGCGAGCTGCTTAACGGTATTCGTCGGTTGCGCTTCCCTTCGCGTGCACCAAGCCGCTCTACGCTTAAACTGGAAGAAGCATGGCATGAGTTTATCCCACGCGAAGAGTGGGAGGAGCGCTTGAGTGCGCATATGCAGGCAGCAGATCTAGGAGCCGCGCCCGGTGGATGGACATGGCAGTTGGTGCAGCGGGGCATGTACGTTTATGCCATTGATAATGGGCCAATGGATAAGCAGCTAATGGCCACTGGGCAAATTGATCACCTTAAAGAAGATGGCTTTACCTGGGAGCCGCCTCAGCGTTTGGATTGGCTGGTATGTGACATCGTGGATAAGCCCGTACGGGTGCTGGCGATGGTCGAGCGTTGGCTAACGCGTAAATGGTGTAGAGAGGCTATTTTTAACCTCAAACTACCCATGAAGAAACGTTGGGATGAAGTAACGCGCTGTTTGGAAACATTGGAAGAAGCGCTTAAAAACGCGGGTGTTGGTGCCCACATAAACTGCAGGCACCTTTATCACGACCGGGAAGAAGTGACTGTGCACGTAAGGCTAACCCACTAAGGTGTTAATAGCCCGCTTCATAGATGCGGATCGTCTCGTCTTCTGTTAATAGCGGTAAAATACGTTGCATCGCAGTGGCACGCGCATCGCTGGCGTGCCACTCTTTCCAGGCGCGTAAATCGCGCCATTTGGTAATCATCAAGCGTCGATCCGTATGGCCTTGTTGTGCCAGCGTTTCACCGCTGACAAAGCCTCTGACACCGAGCGAAACACGCATGACTTCGCGTGCGGCCTGTTCATACTCATCTTCAAGGCCAGGCATAATACGCCGTTCGATGATAACTTTAATCATGCTATCTAGTTCCTAAACCGAGGATATGAATGGCTGACACGACTGATGCCTCACCCCACTACGACACCGTTCTGGACACCACAGGGCTTTATTGTCCTGAACCTATCATGCTGATGCACAACAAAGTGCGTGATATGAGTTCAGGTCAAGTGCTTAAAGTTGTGGCAACAGACCCTGCTACCACGCGTGATGTACCTAAATTTTGTCAATTTTTGGGTCATGAGCTTGTCGACCGCAGTGAATCAGCAGAAAGCTACGTTTACTTTATACGCTTAGCGTAAAGATGTGCAGTCGTGCGCGGCAAAAATCGACCAATGGTGAATAGCCTCGCACGGTGCGCATAATTAAACAGGTGTGCCGCCTCGTACGTTAATCGCCTGGCACGACCATCATGGCTAATGTCTCAAGAGTAGCGGGATCTTCCTCAAGGATACGGTTAGCGATATGGCGCTGAAAGTAATAAACGCTCGGGTGACAGGAGCGTGCACTGTAGAGGCACTTATCACCCAACAGAATGGGTGTCATTGTGGCCTTTTCTTCATCAGCAAGTAAGGCATCAATAGAGCCATCGCTGTACAAGCGCCATCCGTAAACGGGTTTCATATGCCACGGTGCATTGGGGTGATTCATGCACAACGCATGAGTGCCCAGGGTATCGGGAATTTGCTGGATGAGCGTAACGTCTCCCGACGCTTCATACTCAAAATAGTCAGCGGCAGCCGTTAGCTCGTAATATTTGTGATCGGGCGGTGACTCAAAGATCTCTTCTGTTTCTGGATCGCGATAGCCAACAAAATAGCTGTTTTCTTGGCTATCCACCTCTTGGCAGGCGGTTAGTGTTTCCATCCAGGGCACTAACCCAACAACATGGCCATCGGCTCTTAAGCCCCAGGCCAGAATGGGCATGCCAAAATAGGAATCGGGGCTCGCAGCGAGCTGGTATACCATTTCCAACCCGTCTAACTCGGGCGCTAAACGAACCAAACTTTTTTGCGCCTGCTGACGCAGGCGCACGGTATCCAGGTCGATGACCTGGGCAGAGCGGGGTGACTGGGATACGCCCATGATGTCCCTCCTAATGCTGCGTGGCCACGACATTGGTAAGCAAGAAATGTTTACCGCATCCTTCACCAATAGCACAGGTTGCCCATAAGGTTAAGAGGGAGGCGAATATTTAATCGCTTAAACAGGCTGAGTGCATTTCTCTAAGCGATAAGTGGTGCGTTTTGGCCTGCTGATACTGCTGCCAAGGCGCTTGTGCGTTATCAAGCGAGAGCCATTGCGTTTGGTAAACACGTACCGCTTCTGGAAAGGCAACGCTTTGGCTGTTTATCAGCCTGTTGATAGCGAGTAGCCACTGTTGCGCGTTAGCTTCAAGGAGGTTCAGGGCTTCAGTGTCCCACGCTGTTAAACACGCTTCATGGTGTGGATCATGCTGGGTTAAGTGCTCGCTGGCGTCTTGCTGCCATGCTTGGCTAAACTGGCTATCTACCATCTGCTGCAAATAATCGACAGCGGCAAGCTGCTGCGCAATCGCTGGAAAATCACTCATCGCTAGCGGTTGGCTTGCCCGAGAGAAGCTTTTTACCCACTCATCAGAATCGAAAATAGCATTCCAGCTAACAGCGGGTAGTTGGGCTGTTTTCAGAGCAGTAAGCTGCTCAAGGCGCTCTTTATCGCGCTCGCTTAACCGGTCAGGGACATCGCTTTCCTGGCATGCCGCCAAGCGTTGCCATAACTCACGCTCGTAAAGCCAGTGCTGGCTGGGCGGTGCAACCCGGCCAAGCTGATTGTTGCGGGCTGCAATCAGCGACGTGATGTGACACTCGCGCAACGCGTAAATATTGAGTATGCCATCGCGGGTTTCAGCTACCTCAATCAGCCTTTCTTGGCGTTCTGGAAATGCCCCTATGTTGGATACTTCTGTGCGCTCGAGCGGAGGCGAGGACAGGTCTTCGGTCAACTGATGATGATAGGCGACCCATGGCTGCTCCGCCTCATGATCGCTGCAGCCTGCCAAAATCGACATTGCCGTGAACATAACGAAGAGAAGCCACTGATTTGTCACTTCTCACCCCTGTCGGCTAATCCATTTTAAACGCCAGGCCAACAACAGTGCGGCGGTGCTTAGCCCTGCAATCAAGCCTATCCAGTACCCATGAACACCTAAAGGCTCGGTTAGACCGCTTGCACCATGCACACCTAACCAGTAACCGCCTCCAAGGCCTACAAGCCAGTAGGAAAGCACTGTAATGACCATGACGATGCGGGTGTCCTTATACCCTCGTAGCGCGCCTGCCAGGTTCACCTGAAGCGAATCAGAGAGCTGGAAGATGACCGCAAGGGCAATGAGGGTAAGGGTCAGCGCCTGTATCTCAGGGTTCGAGGTATACAAGGCAATCACCGGCTTGGCAGTTAGCCACAAAAAGAGGCTGTTAAACGCCGCAATCAGTATGCTCACCACCACACCATTCCATGCGACCTGGCGAGCCAGTGTCAGGCGATGCTGGCCGAGGGTATTACCCACGCGTACCGTTAATGCCATGCTCAATGAAAGCGGCAGCATAAACAGAATAGAGGTAAAGCTGAGCGCGATTTGGTGAGCACCTACGGTTATCTCACCCAGGCTGGCAACAAACAGGGCGATCAAGGTGAACAGGGTCACCTCAACAAAAATGGCCACGCCAATCGGCATGCCTACAAAAATCAGCTCTTTAATGCCTGCCAGCTGTGGAGGCGTAAAACGGTGCCATAGCGACACGTTTTGGTAAGCATGCCCTCGGCGAGTATACAGCAGCATGATTAACATCATGGTCCACATGGAGATAGCCGTCGCGATCCCACAGCCAAAGGCACCCATGGCCGGAATTTGTTGCAGAATATCGGGAACGCCGCTACCCAACAAACTGACCAGCCCGTCGCCGCCGTAGATCAGCAGGTAGTTGGCCGGAATATTCACGAGCAAACCGATGACACTGATCCACAATGATGGCCGCGTATGGTTCATGCCATCCGAAAACGCGCGTAATGCTTGAAAGAGGGCAATACCGGGCATACCGAACGCCACCGCTGAAAGATAAGCAGCTGATTCTTGAGCGACTTGAGCCGGTACATCCATTAATTCGAAAATGGGCATGACGCTGGTTCTAAGCAGAATCGCGGCGATAATGCCTAGAACCAAGGCCACCCATAATCCTTGATGAACCGCAGGGCGAATGGCATTGCTTCGCTGTCCGCCGAGGTGATAAGCGACAATAGGGGTAAGCCCCATGAGCGTGCCCGTCATAAAGAGCATCAAGGGCGCCCATAAACTGGTACCTACTGAGACCGCTGCCAGCGACGTAGCGTTAAAGCGTCCCGTCATCATGACATCGACTACCCCCATGCCTGCCTGGGCAAGCTGCGCGCCACAAATAGGCAGCGCCAATAAAATTAAGGCACGGGTTTCTGGCCAATAGGTGGTTTTGATATCGTCAGCAAAGCGGGCCAAGGAAAGGCTCTCCGTTAGTAAAGTAATCTATAAAACGCCGCTAGATTAGCAGGAGTCGCTGGTTTTTGCCGTTTAGACTTCAGCCTACCTAACGAGGGCCGTTATACTAGGCAAAAAGGCCTTAAATAACGAGGATATTGTGGTTCACACAGATAACAAATGGTTACTTGAGGATATTACGGCACTCTTTGACGGCATTTTTATGCCGCGCTATCAAACCCGATTAGTGCGGGGTGAAGATGAGCCGCTTTATCGACCGGCAAGCAAGGAAGCGCCTTATCATCAGATTATCTTTGCCCGTGGGTTTTATGCCAGCGCCCTGCATGAAATTAGCCACTGGTGTATTGCTGGTGCCAAGCGCCGTCAGTTGGAAGATTATGGCTACTGGTATTTGCCCGATGGGCGTAATGCCCAGGAGCAGAGCGCTTTTGAGCAAGCCGAAATTGCCCCTCAGGCGTTGGAGTCACTGTTTGCTGACGCGTGTGGACGCATCTTTCATGTCAGCGTGGACAACCTGGGGGGCGATGTTGACGTCGATCGTGACGCATTTGCGGAGAAGGTAAACGCCCGAAAGCAGCGCTATTTACAAGAAGGCCTGCCCACGCGCGCCAACGCCCTTTATGTGGCGTTGACGTCGTTTTATCAGCGCAAAGAGCCACTAGCCGCTGCGATTACCCAAGGCCAAGCGGTCTTGGGTCAAGCGCCTGTGGCTGCTAATGCTTAATCCGTTTCGGTTAAGCGCTGGTGCAAGGACAGCATGACCTCAAGCTCATGTTCGGGGCGCATGGGCTCCAGGCCCAGCTCGCTGAATGTCTCACGTCGCTGGCGGTGCCATTCACCCGGTGTGATAGACGGGTAGAGCACCGATGCCGGCGCCAGTTCTACAAAAGGGTCCAACCCATACGTATCAAATAGACGCGCCAGCGCCGCCTCGTCCTCACCATTGTCGCTGGTATAGAGAGTGGCGGAGAAGTAATCGTTTTCCAGCTCGCGAATCACCTCAAGGGGGCTAACGCCCAGGCTCTCAAGTTCCTCGATGCTGTAAGCGCCCATGGCATTGGTATCTTCCTTGATCCAGCTATCGTCTGGTTGGATCAAGGTTTCCTTAACGCGTCCATCGGGCAATGACCAGGCTATGGCAAGGGGGAGGCCATCTTCTTCGCCCGTTTCAATGGCAATAAATCCTGGGTAATCGGCCACGCTCGTACTCCTTTCAAGATTCTGTAGGCAGGCGGAAAAAGCGCTGTGCAGTTTGCGTCGTGGCGCTACCTAGTTCAGCTTCGCTGATGCCGCGCCACTGGGCAATTTCTTTTACGATCCACGGCAGAAGCGCTGGCTCATGGCGGCGCCCTTTGAGTTTAGCGGGTAGATTGCGGGGCAGCAGGTAAGGGCAGTCGGTCTCCACCATCAAGCGCTCCAGCGGAATATCGTTAACCAGCGGGCGCAAGTGATGGCCGCGACGCTCATCGCAAATCCAGCCGGTCAGGCCAATATGTATATCCAGGTCCAGATAGCCGTGCAGCGTATCGCGGTCAGCGGTAAAGCAGTGCACAACCGCGTCGCTGATATCATCGCGCCAAGCGGCCAGTATTTCGCGCATTCGTACGCCTGCATCGCGCTCATGTAGAAAAAGCGGCAGGCCGCTTTCAGCAGCTAGTGCCAACTGCGCTTCAAACGCATGCTCTTGCTCGGCAGGCGTCGAAAAATTGCGATTGAAATCCAGCCCGCATTCGCCAACGGCGACTACCTTCGGATGTGCGTGCAAGGCTTTCATCTTGTTGGCCAGTTCTGCATTCCAGCAACTGGCATCATGCGGATGAATGCCCGCCGTTGCGAAAAGGCCGGGATATTGTCCGGAAAGGGCTATCGCCTGCTCGGCGTGCGCCAGGTCCGTGCCCGTGACAATCATTGTATTAACATGAGCAGCATGAGCCCGCGCGATGACGTCATCAAGATCACGATCAAAGCTTTCGTGCGTCAAATTAGCGCCAATATCGACCAACGGAGACGTAGGGCGAAATTGAAGCGCTTCAGGTAAAACGTTATCGACTGCCGATGAAGCCAAGCGTTACTCCTTCGTCGAAAATAGCAAACCAGTATTGTAACGCTAAGCACACGTATCGACTAATGCGCGAAGCTTCCCCTCTACTGCTGTCCATGCGTTACACTGTGCGCCTCACGACGATGGAGGATACTGCGTGACCTTGTTACGACTCGAACAGCTGCAACTTGCCTACGGCACCCAAGTACTGTTGAACCGCGCTGACCTTACGGTCGAAAAAGGCGAGCGGCTGGCGCTGGTCGGGCGCAACGGCACCGGTAAATCTACGCTTTTAAAATTAGTGGCGGGTGATATTCAGGCAGATGACGGCTCGGTTTGGCGAGCGCCGGGCTTGAAAATTGGGGTGTTGGCTCAGGAGTTACCTGAGTCATCGGGCATGACTATTTTCGACATGGTCGCACAGGGTCTGCCTGAAGCGGGCGAGCTGCTGTCTGAATATCAGCACTTGATCAACGATCCCGACCCGGACATGAATCGCATGGCGACGTTGCAAACCCGCATCGAAGCGATTGATGGCTGGTCGTTCCATCAGCGTATTGATGTTGTGCTAACGCGGCTGGGGCTTCCTCCTGAAACTGAGATGAGTTCTCTTTCAGGCGGCTGGCGTCGCCGGGTCGCGTTAGCGCGAGCGCTGGTGTCTGAGCCTGATTTACTTCTGCTTGATGAACCGACCAACCATTTGGACCTGGACACCATTGCATGGCTTGAAGAGCAGCTTCTGGCTTTTAATGGTGCGGTGCTGTTGATTACCCACGACCGGGCGTTTCTTTCCAGGCTGGCGACTAATATTCTTGAGCTTGATCGTGGCAAGCTGGGCCGCTACCCGGGCAAATACGAAGAGTTTCAGGCGCGCAAGCAGCACGAGCTTGAAGTTGAAGCGCGGGAAAATGCCGAGTTCGACAAAAAGCTGGCGCAGGAAGAGACCTGGATACGCCAAGGGGTTAAAGCGCGCCGTACCCGTAATGAGGGGCGGGTACGTGCTCTAGAAGCCATGCGCGACGAGCGCAGTCAGCGCCGTGAACGCCAAGGCACTGCTAACCTGACCGTTGATAGTGGTGAGCGTACCGGTAAGCGGGTAGTTGAGCTTAAAGGGGTGACTCAGCGCTTTGGTAACGACGTTATTCTGCGGAATGTGAACCTGGAAGTCGTGCGCGGCGACCGTATTGGTTTTCTCGGGCGCAATGGCGCGGGCAAAACAACGCTACTTAAAATTCTGTTGGGTGAGCTAGCACCGACCGAAGGCAGTGTACAGCTAGGCACGAACCTTAAAGTGGCCTATTTTGACCAGCTGCGCGCAGGACTTGAACTGGAAAAAACGGTTTATGACAACGTGGCTCAAGGCAGTGACCGAGTCAGCGTCGGTGGCAAGGATCGCCATGTCATGAGCTACCTGCAGGATTTCCTGTTTACGCCTGACCGCGTGCGTCAGCCTGTAAAAGCACTGTCGGGCGGGGAGTCTAATCGTCTGCTCTTGGCCAAGCTGTTTACCCAGCCTGCCAATGTGTTGGTGCTTGATGAGCCGACCAACGACCTGGATATGGAAACCCTGGAGCTGCTTGAAGAGCTGTTGCTGGACTTTGACGGTACGCTGTTACTGGTTTCCCACGACCGAACCTTTATGGACAACGTGGTGACCAGCATGCTGGCTTTTGAAGGCGAAGGCGTTGTCCGTGAATACGTGGGCGGTTACACCGACTGGATACGTCAGGGCGGTAAGCTACCGCCTGCCCCTTGGGAAGGCGCGGCGCGTCAACAAACCGAGCCCACCAGCGCGGCGGTAGAAAAAGCACCTGAGAAGGCACCTGAAGAACCCGCTAAAAAAACCGTCAAGCTCTCCTATAAGTTTCAGCGCGAACTGGATGCATTGCCTGCCGACATCGAGCGGCTTGAAGCCAATGTCGAAGCGCTGGAGCAAGTGGTAGGCGATCCCGCGTTTTATCAGCAGGAGGCCAGCGCGGTAACAGCGAAACTACAAGAGCTAGAGCATGCTCAGCAGGCGCTTGAAGCCGCCATGGAACGCTGGATGGAGCTTGAAGCCATGGCCAACGGCGAATAGCGGAAACTCAAGTGTATGTTCCCAAAGGCGCCTGGTCGGTGCCTTTGGGGATAGTAGCTTTTTGAACAGAAGCGTTCGATATGCAAGTCAGGCGCCGAGAATAAGCGCGTATACCTATTCGTCGCTGCTCTCGCCCTTTTTGCCAACCCGTACGGCGAGTACATCACACTGCGCGCCGTGCAGCACGCCTGTTGACGTTGAACCCAGTAGCAGGGCAAAGCCGTGTCTTCCGTGGGAGCCAACCACAATCAAATCAACGTTATGTTCATCCGCGAAGCGATGAATTTCCGTGTCGGGCATGCCCACCACTACGTGCTGGTCGGCCTTGTCGATATGAGGGGTCGCAATTTCTGCCAGGCGCTGCTTGGCATGCTCATCCAATTGGTCTTGAATGCTGGTAAGGTCCATCGGGATATCACCTCCATAGGCGAAACCCAAAGGCTCAAGGGTATGCATAATGGAGATTTTGGCACCATTGTTGCGCTCAGCGATAACGATCGCGCGCTCTAGTACCTTGTGAGAATCTTTTGTTAGGTCAACGGCAACCAGAATATGGTGATAGCTCATGGCTTATCTCCTTGGCGATAATTAACAAAGAAGCAAACTTTGTTAGATAACCTTTACTTTAAGCTGCATGGACAATCTTAACAACGATCTGCGTCATGGTTTTTTTAACGTGTTAACAGCGTACGACTGAAATAGGGTGGAAGCAGTGATGGTATGGTTAATTATCATTTTTGTATTGTTATTTGTGATGGCGCCGGTCATGTGGCTCAAGCCAAGCCCGCGTCAGGTAAGGCAAATGGCGTTGCGTAACGGTGCTAAGCAACAAGGGGTCAGTGTTAAAATGGAAAAACCCCCGCTGCACCATTTTAGGGGCACCATGCCCGCTTATCGTTGGCACTATCCTCAGGATGCGCCAGGCCCGGACTTTGTGCTGCTACGGGACAGCAATGCCAGTGCCGCACTAGAGCCCTATTATGCTGGCTGGCGTTGGCGTATTGCACCGTTGCGCGATTTACCTGAAAGTGCCAGTGCGCCGTTAAAAGCACTCCTGGAGCGGTTGCCTCAGGATGCACTTGTGATTGAATCGACGCCTTATGCGCTAACGCTTTGGTGGTGGGAGTCGCAAACCGCCGAGCGTTTCTCCACTTATCTTGCAGACGTAAAGCAATTAAAGGGCGCGCTAAGCGGTTTGTCGGACCAGCCGCTAGGCAAGCCGTTGGATAATCGAAACGGTGCGCATCACCGCTAGGTGAGCATCTAAGCAGTAGGGGGGTCTTGCTCGCGTGCTTGAATGGCTAGCCCGTTTGATTCAATTATTGACAGCCATTCATTGAGCTGTTCAAGCTCACGCTCACCAAGCCCGACAAAGAACTCTTCACGGACTTGGGTAGCCACCGCATCAATTTTTTCTAAAAGCGGCATTGCTGCTGGCGTAAGGTAAATACGCTTGCTGCGCCGGTCACTATCACAAGCGCGTCGCTCAACCAGACCCTGTTCCTCAAGTTGGCCCAGTGTACGAACAAGTGAAGGGGCCTCAACACCAATCACTCGCGCCAGGTCGCACTGGGGATGTCCTTCACCCAAGCGCCAGATATGATAAAGCGTGACCCAGCGCGTTTGGGTAAGTCCCAAAGGAGCGAGCCTACGATCCAAAATTGAGCGCCACAAATGCGGCAGGCGTGCAAGACGAAAACCAATCGATGAAGCCATGGGCAACTCGCTACCAAAAAGTGGGAGGATAGATTGTCATTAGCTATGGCTTGGATTGCAAGCCATAGGCGGACTTAGTCGCTTGTCGGCGTGTCAGAACGTTCACTGCTTCCTGGCACAAAACGACGCAAATCAAGTCTGCTTAAACCGCTGGCGCGAATAGCGCTATCGGCTTTAGAGGCCTTTTGTAAGTCTTCCGATACCGTAAAACGAATCAGCCCCACGCGTTGACCACTATCAGTCATGATATCTATTCGCCAGTCACCTGATGGGTCAGCAGGAAAGTTAAGCTTATGACTCCATGCCCGATAACCCTGTTCACGCCCACCACTAATGTCCAGCCGGACGGTATCTAACGGTTCACCGTTGTGACGCCAGGCGTGGTAAATAGTTTCGCTTAATCCTCGTGGGGCACGGATCGCGGTATACACATAAAGGCCGTTTTCACGAATAGCATCCGGCGTCAGCGCAATGGAACCCTGCGGTTCTCGCTGCTGAATATCAAGCGAAGGGGAGAGCGCACTGCTGGTCAACCAAAGGCTTGCGGGCGGCACCCAAATACGGCCTATCCAGGCAGCATACGCAAGTGCAAGCGTTAGCCCTAGAAATAGGCACCAGCGTTTTAACGAGCGCTGCTTGAGTAAATGCCAAAAGCTGGGAAGCGCTACCAGTACCATCAAGGACATTGCTAATAAAAGGCTTTGTCCGGTCGTGAGATGGAGCATGATCGGTAGCGTTACCAGCATCACCAAAAAAACGCACAGCGCATGGAAAATAAAATAGAGACTGCGCCAGCGGCCAGCTACCTTGTAATAAAGCGGGTCGATAATTGATAACAGCGCCATGCCAATGACCAGGAGAGCAAATAGCGTTTGTCCGCTGTTCCATACCGTCGTAATTAAAATGAACGGAAGGGTAAAAAACAGCGTCTCCTGGTGAATCATTTGGGCAATAAACGTAGTGGCGCCACGGTGCAGGGTAGGGTGGCCGCGCTTGGCCAGCCAGCGGCCAATTAAACTTTCAGAAAGCAGCAACGTCCAGGTAAATAGCAGCCCCAGCGCTAGCGCCGCACCTAGCCACTGCTGACGGTCGACCAGAAAAAAACTGCCTACTCCCGCCGAAAATGCCATGGGCGGCCATAGCCAGCTCCAGGGTTTAATGCGCTCCACTAAGCGTTCGGTAAAGTGCTGAATGGCTTTTATGCGCGTCGGTGTTAATAGGGCGCCCATGAATATATGACCCATAGTGAAAAAAATCATGATCCATGGGTTTCTGAAAAAAGTCGATGCCCAGTAGGTAATCGTCTTAATGTGTCCTTAATAACGGAATATTTAGGTGATGAGAAAGTGTACTTCCTGGCAGGGATTAGCCAAAAGTCAGGGCTTGACGTTGTTGGATAACTCAACCAAGCTAACGCTATCAAACGACCGTATGAAATGCTGACGAACCAGCCAGGAACTTGTCGCTAAAACTTGCTGCAAGAGTCTGCTGACAGGAGCGCCAGTTCAAACCTGTGGAGAGAGCACGGATGATCTATCAAGGCAATGCCATCACGGTGGAGCGTCGTGACACCCTGAGTGGCCATCACATCGCGCGGCTTATTTTTGATTTAAAAGATGAGTCCGTTAATAAGCTTTCCAGCGCTGTTGTTACCGAGCTGGGAGAGGCCGTTAGCGCTCTTCAGGCGGTAGATGACTTGCAGGGCCTGATGATTGGCAGCGGCAAAGACGCGTTCATTGTCGGGGCGGATATCACCGAGTTTCATAGCCTGTTCACTAAAGGTGAAGCGTACCTTGAAGAGATGAACCTCAAGGTGCACGAGATATTTAATGCGATTGAAGATCTCCCTTTTCCAACCGTTGCCGCTATTAATGGCCTTGCCTTGGGTGGCGGGTGCGAAGTGCTGCTCACCACTGATTTTCGCGTGATGAGCGAAAAAGCTAAAATTGGACTTCCGGAAACCAAACTGGGCATTTTGCCGGGCTGGGGTGGTTGTGTACGCTTGCCACGCTTGATTGGCGCTGACAATGCGATTGAATGGATTGCCGGTGGCACTGAAAACCGCGCCGATGCGGCGCTAAAAGTCGGCGCTGTCGATGCCGTGGTCACGCCCGAGCAGCTAGAGGAGGCGGCGCTAGACATACTCGACCGCGCTAACGCTGGCGAGCTTGATTACCAGGCGCGCCGGGCAGAGAAAAAAGGCCCCTTAAAGCTCAATGCTATCGAACAAATGATGGCGTTTGAGACGGCCAAAGGGTATGTCGCCGGCAAAGCGGGCCCTCACTATCCAGCGCCTATTGAAGCTATCAAGGTTATTCAAAAAGGTGCGGGTGAAGAGCGCAGTCGCGCCCAGGCCATTGAGGCGAAAGCCTTTGCCAAGCTTGCGTTAAGCAGCGTGGCGTTTAACCTGGTCGGTCTGTTTATGAACGACCAGGTCGTCAAAAAGAAAGCCAGCAAGTATGAAAAGCAGGCGCAGCCTGTTAAGCAAACGGCCGTGTTGGGTGCCGGTATAATGGGCGGTGGTATTGCTTACCAAAGCGCCTCTAAAGGCACGCCTATCTTGATGAAAGACATCAAGGATGAAGCCATTG
The DNA here is from genome assembly GCF_052378905.1 of Halomonas sp. AOP22-C1-8. Classification (NCBI taxonomy): domain Bacteria; kingdom Pseudomonadati; phylum Pseudomonadota; class Gammaproteobacteria; order Oceanospirillales; family Halomonadaceae; genus Halomonas; species Halomonas sp. AOP22-C1-8. The sequence goes on from NZ_JBQSYD010000033.1 coordinate 13,379, forward strand.
AACTGGGCCTGAAAGAGTCCCGTAAACTATTCGCCAAGCAGGTTGAGCGTAAAAAACTCACCAGTGAGCAAATGGCAGAAAAGCTGACCAATATTCGCCCCACGCTCTCCTACGGCGACTTCGGCAATGTTGATTTGGTGGTTGAAGCGGTTGTTGAAAATCCCAAGGTAAAAGGTGCGGTGCTCAGCGAAGTCGAAGAGATGGTAGGAGAGAATACGATCCTGACCTCCAACACATCGACCATTTCGATTAACCGCTTGGCTCAGAATCTGAAGCGCCCTGAAAATTTCTGTGGCATGCACTTTTTTAACCCTGTGCATCGCATGCCGCTGGTTGAAGTTATTCGCGGTGAAAAAACCTCTGACGCAGCCGTTGCGGCGACGGTGGCTTATGCTCGTGCCATGGGGAAAACGCCCATTGTGGTGAATGACTGCCCCGGCTTTTTAGTAAACCGTGTGCTGTTCCCCTATTTCGGCGGCTTCAGCTTCCTGGTCGAGCAGGGTGCCGACTTCCAGCGTGTTGATAAGGTCATGGAGAAGTTTGGCTGGCCGATGGGGCCTGCTTACCTGCTGGATGTGGTCGGTATGGATACGGCGGTTCACGCTAATGACGTCATGGCGGAAGGCTTCCCGGACCGCATGGCGCGTGAAGGCAAAACGGCAATCCAGGTGATGTACGAAAACGAGCGTCTGGGCCAGAAAAACGCCAAGGGTTTTTATGCCTATGAAGAGGATAAAAAAGGCAAGCCCAAAAAAGTAACGGATGAGCAGGCCTACGCGTTAATCGAGGAAGTGGTTAGCGACAAAAAAGAGTTCTCCGACGAGGATATTATTGCCCGCATGATGGTGCCGCTCTGCATGGAGACGGTTCGTTGTCTGGAAGACAATATTGTTGATACGCCTGCCGAAGCGGATATGGCGCTGATTTACGGTATTGGTTTCCCGCCTTTCCGCGGTGGCGCGCTGCGCTATATCGACGCCATGGGCGTGGCGGAGTTCGTCAAACTGGCGGAAGCGTTAGCGGCAGAGCTCGGCCCGCTTTACGCGCCGACTGAAAAGCTGCGCCAAATGGCGAAGAACAATGACCAGTTTTATCCCGCCCCCGGTCAGGCCTAAGTCACCGCGAACAGGAGAAATAAGATGAGTTTGAATCCCAGAGATATCGTGGTGGTCGACGGTGTACGTACCGCCATGGCAAAAGCCAAGCATGGCGCATTTCGTAACGTTCGTGCGGAAAACCTGTCCGCTGCTGTCATGCAGGCGTTGTTTACCCGTAATCCCAATCTAGACCCTTCAGAAGTAGATGATGTAATTTGGGGCTGCGTGAACCAGACCCTTGAACAAGCCATGAACATTGCCCGCAACGCGGCGATCATGACCGGCATTCCACGCTCGGTACCGGCTCAAACCGTTAACCGTCTGTGTGGCTCCTCCATGACTGCGCTGCATATTGCGGCGGCGAATATCAAAGCGGGCATGGGCGATTTCTACATCATTGGTGGTGTAGAGCACATGGAACATGTGCCCATGGCGCATGGGGTTGATGTAAACCCTGCGATTAGTAAATACGCCGCTAAAGCCTCCATGATGATGGGGCTGACCGCCGAGCTACTAGGTAAGATGCACGGTATTACGCGGGAAGATCAGGACCGGTTTGGCGTGCGTTCGCACCAGCGTGCTCAGGCAGCAATGGAGAAAGGCTACTTCGATAACGAGATTGTCGGTGTTGAAGGCCATGACCAGCGCGGCTTTAAAGTGCTGTTCAAGAGCGATGAAGTGATCCGCTCTGATGCAAGCTTTGAGTCCATGGCCCAGCTTAAGCCGGTGTTTGATCCGCGTAGCGGTACCGTCTCGGCAGGCACGTCGTCCGCGCTTTCCGTGGGCGCTTCCGCCATGGCGATCATGAGCTATGAGCGCGCCCAGGCGTTGGGGCTTGAGCCTATTGCTAAAGTGCTTTCTACCGGTGTGGCTGGGTGCGATGCATCGATTATGGGCTATGGCCCGGTGCCAGCTTCTAAAAAGGCGCTGAAAGCCGCAGGCCTTTCGTCGGATGATATCCAGACTGTCGAGCTTAACGAAGCCTTTGCAGCGCAAAGTCTGCCTGTATTAAAAGACCTGGGCTTTTTGGATGCCATGGACGAAAAGGTTAACTTAAACGGTGGCGCGATTGCCTTGGGCCACCCACTAGGTTGTTCCGGCTCACGCATCAGCACCACGCTGCTCAACGTTATGCAACAGCGCGACACCACGTTGGGCCTGGCCACCATGTGTATTGGTATGGGGCAAGGGGTTGCGACGGTATTTGAGCGCTTGAAGTAACCAGCCTTATGCACTGATAAACGGCACCTATCAAGGTGTCGTTTTTTTTCGCCTTAAATAATCCCAGCCTCCAAGCTGGCAGCCACAGATAGCCCCAGCTCCTCGCATTGCTCGATAAAACCTGCCTGAAAGTCGCCCCGGCAAATAAGTGGCTCCTTGTATGAGTCGCCAGCGCAGCCCGGTGGTAATGCTCTCAATGCCACGCTGAGTGCCGGTGCCATCGTGGCCTGCCCGAATATAAAACGCGAACGGTAAACCTTCGGTTTTATCAAGGCAGGCGTAGTAGCATCGATCAAATACGTCCTTCACTAACCCTGCCATATAGCCCAGGTTTTCAGTGGTGCCGAGAATAATCGCATCGGCTGAAAGAATATCGTCCGGTTGTGTTTCAAGCGGGGTGAGCGATGTTACCACCACCTTTTCCACGTCAGGGTGGGACGCGCCGTGCACCACAGCCTCCAGCATCTTTTGTGTGTTCTCGGAAGGTGCATGTGCAATGATCAGCAGTTTTTTGCATTCCGCCATGGCAGCCTCTTGTCTAATGAAGTAAGGACACGCAAAGGCAAACAGCCATTCTTTAAAGTGGCGCGTCTACCGGATGCTAGGGTAGCAACCTGGCTCTTATGTGTCGTCGCAGGTGAATACTTAGCGCTATGAGTGAGTACATCTACACTTAAGGTTCAGTGAACCAAATTCTGATAGGGATGGGGAGTGATAGGGGTGGAGAACGATAGAGGTAGAAAACAATAGGAGTGAAGAATGGCTAAGCGCTTCAAGGTGGGCGATCACGTAAAATGGAACTCAGAGGCTGGCTATGTAAGCGGGCATATCACTCGCGTACATACGCAGGATACGACCTACAAAGGTCATCACCGTTATGCCAGTGAGGAGGAGCCGCAGTATGAAATCAAAAGCGACAAAACCGATCATGTTGCGATGCATAAAGACGCCGCGCTTACTCTGATGGATCACTAGCGTTGCGTCGTGCCGTCGACGTGCCACACTTAACCCCTCAATGTCCGCTCCGAGTATTATATGCCCACTGACAACACAATTAAGGTCTACTACGATGCGGTTTGTCCCCGCTGCCGCAAAGACAGGCAGCGTTATGAGCATTGGGCAGGAGAGGGGGCAAGCGATATTCGTTGGTGTGATGTCAGTGAGCACCGGCATACACTGCAAGAGAAGGGTATAGAACCTGATACTGCGTTAAAGTCGCTGCATGTTGAGCGGGCTGATGGGGATATAGTAGAAGGCATTGATGCCTATCGCCTGTTAATGACTCGGGTTGTCTTTTTACACCCGGTTGCGTGGTTGATCGGCCTGCCGGTGATTAAACCAGGGTTAAGGAAGCTCTATGATGGCTGGGTAAAACGACGCTTAAAGCAGCAGGGTCGCTGGTCTTAAAAATGATGGTGGTAATTTGCATGGGGAGCCCATAGGAAACATGAAAATAAAGCAAAACATGTTATGTGTCCTGCTACTTGGGAGCGTGCTATTGGCAGGGTGTGCAGGCAAGCAACACAGGGCGACATCGACCGCATCTCAAACGAATGATGAGCCTGTTCAGGCAGCACCCGTTGCAAGTGCCAGCAGTGTATCGGCGACTGACTGGGTGCCGCCGCTGTACATGAGCCCTGAAGAAGAGGCCGCTTACTATGTGAGCCGGCTTTCTGATCGCCGCTTCGTTTCCTATTACGGCGACCAGGATAACCGCCGCACCTTTTATATTGCCGCCGAGCGGTTAGGTGATATTGGCTTACCCGCAGTGCCACTTTTGTATGCGCGCTTGAATACCCAGGATGAGTACGAACAAATGCTGGTGCTTTACGCGCTTCAACTGGCAACACAAGATCCGCTGCTAACGTCTAAAACCGGTGGGAATTATGTGCAGCTACCCTCCGTGCTAAGCCCCGAGAGCAACGCAGAAAATGTGGTAATTGCGCAGCAGTGGTGGCAACGCAACGCGGGTTATCTGAATTAACGTTGATGCCTTGGATATTTACTACCACTCTGTAGACATAGTGATTGGCTAACCAGGGAGAAACTTATGGCATTTGCTCTGTCATCAATGGAAGTCACCAGCACCGCTTTTGAGCAGCATCAGGCGATTCCTGCCCGCTATACCGGGGAGGGCGATGATCTATCGCCTCCTCTTGAGTGGCATAACGTACCTGAAGGTACAAAAGGGTTTGCGGTTATTTGCCACGACCCCGATGCGCCGCTGGTAAAAGATGGCCGCTACGGGTTTGTTCACTGGACCCTTTATAACCTGCCCGGCGATATTGCCGGGCTGGATGAAAACACTCAGCTGGGCACTTGTGGCAATAACGACTTCGACAAGCAGGGCTACGGCGGTCCTATGCCCCCAGAAGGGCATGGTAAGCACCTTTACTACTTTTTAGTGCTTGCTTTGGATCAGTCAATGGATCTGCCAAAAGGTCTAAGTGTCGCGGCGCTATTTGAGAAGGTAGAGCCGCACGTATTGGGAATTGACCGGCTTGTAGGCACCTACCAGCGGGGCTAATGCCCCCTTGGACTGGAGCATTTTGCCTAACCGGTGTAGGCTCCATCGCTTTGCTGGTTTTTGTGATGGAGCCATTGATGAACGAATTACCTAATTGTCCTGCCTGCGCCTCAACGTTCACTTACGATGACGGCTTGCAGTACGTCTGCCCGGAATGTGGTAATGAGTGGTCGAAAACGGCGGATGCCGATGCCCCTGACGATATTCCCAGCGTACGCGATGCGAACGGCAACCCCCTTTTTGACGGCGATAGTGTGACCGTCATTAAAGATTTAAAGGTCAAAGGCAGCTCGTTGGTTGTTAAGGTCGGCACGAAGGTTAAGAGTATTCGTATTGTTGAAGGTGATCATGATATCGACTGTAAAGTTGATGGCATTGGCCCCATGAAGCTTAAATCTGAATTCGTTAAAAAAGCCTGATGCTCAGTTAATCAGGTGCTGAGCCATAACAAGCCTATCCCTGGTGGATAGGCTTTTTTGTGGGATAGCCAATAAAATTCTTAAATGATAATGATTGTTGTTTTTGATGGTAACGGCGGCGAACGTGCCAGAACTTGACGCAATTTGCCAAGAATTGGGCAATAGGGCTTCACATCGATTTTATACAGGACTAAAATGGTACCCAATTAACACGCAAGCCAGCCTGATGATTTGCTGGCTAACGGGAGTCGCTATGCTCAAGCTTTCTCGGCTGACAGATTACGCCGCTGTTGTGATGGCACAAATTGCGCGTCACCCAGAGGCATCGCATACGGCTGCAGACTTGGCGGAAGACGTACAGCTACCGCACCCAACGGTAAGCAAAACGCTTAAGATGTTGGTCCGAGCGGGGCTTTTAGCGTCACAGCGAGGGGCGCAAGGCGGTTACCGGCTTGCCAGGCCCGCGTCACAAATTACCGCAGCGGATATTATTGCGGCGATTGAAGGCCCTGTCGCGATGACCGAGTGTAGCCATGCCCAAGGAGAGTGCGAGTTGGTCGCAACGTGTGGTGTGGCCGACAATTGGCAGCGTGTATCGCTCGCGATTAGTACCCTGCTTGAAAGCGTAACGTTAGCCCATTTGGCGGCATCATCGCCTCTCAAGCTACCCGTACAATTACCAATTCAAAGTATCAATCTATCGGCGGTATCTGCATAGCTCTGGATATACAGGGTTCTGAACATACGCAAATCCCGATCAGCGTTGATACGCATTTATTTATAATTGACGGCGAGCGGTGCTCGCCACCAACTGCCCGGAGGGTAACACCATGGCAACCGAAGAAATGGAACAGTTGGTTCGTCGCGAATACAAAGATGGCTTTGTAACCGATATTGAAAGCGACACGCTTCCACCTGGTCTAGACGAAAATACCATCGCGTTTATCTCCAAGAAGAAGGGTGAGCCGGAGTGGATGCTTGAGTGGCGTCTTGACGCTTACCGCCAGTGGTTGGCCATGAAAGAGCCTTCCTGGGCGCATCTTGATTATCCGCCTATCGACTACCAAGCGATTTCCTACTTCAGTGCGCCCAAGCGCCCCGAAGATGGCCCGCAAAGCCTCGACGAAGTAGATCCCAAGCTGCTGGAAACCTACGAAAAACTGGGTATTCCACTACACGAGCGGGCGGCGCTTGCCGGCGTTGCAGTTGATGCGGTATTCGATTCAGTATCCGTAACGACGACCTTTAAAAAGGAACTGGCTGAAGCCGGTGTTATCTTCTGCTCCATTTCTGAGGCAATCCGCGATTATCCCGAGCTGATCAAGCAGTATTTGGGTACCGTCGTGCCGGTGGCCGATAACTACTTTGCCGCGCTTAACTCAGCCGTGTTTACCGACGGCTCGTTCGTATTTGTTCCTGAAGGCGTTACCTGCCCGATGGAGCTATCGACGTACTTCCGTATCAATGCGGCCAATACCGGCCAGTTTGAGCGTACGCTGATCATTTGCGAAAACCGTGCTCAGGTTTCTTATCTGGAAGGTTGCACCGCGCCGATGCGCGATGAGAACCAGCTGCACGCGGCCGTTGTTGAGCTTGTCGCATTAGATGATGCCTACATCAAATACTCTACCGTCCAGAACTGGTACCCCGGTGATGAGAACGGCAAGGGCGGCATCTATAACTTCGTGACCAAACGTGGCGACTGCCGTGGCGCGCGTTCACGCATTAGCTGGACCCAAGTTGAAACCGGCTCGGCCATTACCTGGAAATATCCTTCCTGCGTGCTGCGCGGTAAAGACAGCATTGGTGAGTTCTACTCCGTTGCCGTTACTAACGGGCGCCAGCAGGCCGATACCGGTACCAAGATGATTCACATTGGTGAAGGCACGCGTTCCTATATCGTGGCCAAAGGTATTTCGGCAGGTAAGAGCGACCAGTCCTATCGCGGCCTGGTGAAAATTGGCCCGCGTGCCAAAGGCGCGCGTAACTTCACGCAGTGTGATTCGCTGCTGATTGGCGACAAGTGTGGCGCTCACACCTTCCCGTATCAGGAAATCGGTAACAGCACGGCAACGATTGAGCATGAAGCCACCACCTCAAAAATTGGTGAAGATCAGCTGTTCTACTGCCGGAGCCGGGGTATTTCCGAGGAAGATGCGGTCAGTATGATTGTTAACGGTTTCTGTAAAGATGTTTTCCAGGAGCTACCGATGGAGTTCGCGGTAGAGGCTGAAGCGCTCTTGAACGTGACATTGGAAGGCGCGGTAGGCTAATCGTTTAGCCGGATTGCCGTACACATTACTTTGATACGCGTCGCGCCAGCGACTCGCCAGAATTAGAAGGTTTATGACTATGTTGCAAGTAACTGATTTACACGTCACCGTTGAAGACAAGCAGATCCTTAAAGGGCTTACCTTGACCATCAACGCCGGTGAAGTACACGCCATCATGGGGCCTAACGGCGCGGGTAAATCAACCCTATCAGCGGTGATTGCTGGTAAAGATGGCTATGAAGTCACCCAGGGCAGCATCACCTTTGAAGGTAAAGACGTACTTGAGATGGAAATTGAAGAGCGCGCCCAGGCAGGCCTGCTGTTGGGTTTCCAGTACCCGGTTGAGATTCCGGGGGTAAAGAATATTTACCTGTTGAAGTCAGCGCTGAACGCCCAGCGCAAGGCGCGCGGTGAAGAAGATATGCCAGCGCCTGAGTTTATGAAGCTGGTAAAAGAGAAGCTTGGCTCTATGAAAATGGATGCCAGCTTTCTGCAGCGCGCGGTTAACGAAGGCTTCTCTGGCGGCGAGAAAAAGCGCAACGAAATTCTCCAAATGCTGGTGCTTCAGCCTAAACTCGCCATGCTGGATGAGATCGACTCCGGCCTTGATATCGACGCCATGAAAGTGGTCGCCGACGGTGTTAACAGCCTGCGTGCCGAAGAGCGCGCGATTCTGTTGGTAACCCACTATCAGCGCCTGCTTGACTATATCGTTCCTGATAAAGTCCACGTCCTGGTTGACGGCCGTATTGTTAAAACCGGTGATGCCGAGCTTGCCAAAGAGCTAGAGGCTAACGGATACGAAGGTATTGAGGAGTCTGTGGCATGAGCGATACGCAAACCTTTCTGGACACGCTAAAAGCGCGTAGCCAGCAGCGCGAAACGGAGCCGTCGTGGATTGCCGCGCGTCGCCAAGCGGGCGCTGCTCGCTTTGAAGCGCTGGGCTTTCCCACGCGCCGTGACGAAGAGTGGAAATATACCGATGTTCGCACCATCGCTCAGGGTAACTTTACACTGGCCGATAATGGCGACTACTCACCCGCTCAGGCAGCAGCGTTAACGCTACCTGTCGCGGCTTATCGGTTAACGTTTGTTGATAGTGTTTACGCCCCGGCGCTGTCGGATATCGACGCACTGCCCCAGAGCGTTCATGTTATGCCACTGTCAAAAGCGCTTGCTGAAAATCACGAAGCGGTGGGTGGCCCACTTGGCCGCTTAACAGGCGTGGATTTCTCTCCCTTCGCAGCCTTGAATACCGCGTTTATGGAAGAAGGCGCTGTGGTGCGTATCGCGCCGGGTACGGTGGTCGATAAGCCTATCGTGCTGCAGTTTCTCTCCAAGGCGAGCAGTGCGCCGGTGATGAGCCATCCACGTATTCTGGTTGAGGCGGGTGGTCGCAGTGAAGCCACGTTGATTGAGCACTATTGTGGCGATCAGGACGCAGCCAACTTCACCAACATTGTGGGCGAATTTATGTTGGACCGCGGCGCTATCCTGAACCACTACAAGCTTCAGGAAGCACCGCTTAACGACATGCATATTGCCAGCATGCATGTTGAGCAGGGGCGCGATAGCCGTTACACCTCGTATAACCTGAATCTGGGTGGTGCGCTGGTGCGTAACGACCTGATCAGTGACCTTAATGGTCAGGGGGCCGAAACCAACTTCTTTGGCCTGTTCTTCGGTCAGGGTCGTCAACATGTGGACAACCACACCAAGGTCAATCATAACGCGCCCTTGACGTTCTCCAATGAGAACTACAAAGGCATCCTGGATGACCGTGCGCATGGCGTGTTTAATGGCAAGGTGTACGTTAAGCGCGATAGCCAGAAGATTGAAGGCTTTCAGAGCAACCAGAACCTGCTGCTGTCTGACCGCGCCCAGATTGATGCCAAGCCTGAGCTGGAAATTTATGCCGACGATGTGAAGTGCTCTCACGGCACCACGACCGGTCAGCTGGATGAAGAGGCTATTTACGCGCTGCGTACGCGTGGTATCGATGAGGCGACGGCGCGGGGGCTGTTGACCCTGGCCTTTGCCGGTGAAGTGCTGGATAAAGTGACGCTGGATGAAGTCGCTGAGCGCGTAGAGCTTGCGGTTGCCGGTAAATTGCCGGAACGCTTTAACCTGGCTGGCCTGGTAGAAACGGCCGTCGCGCTCAACGACTAAGTTCTACGGCCTACTAAGGAGTGATGAATGTCGTCTACGGTACTTGAGAAAGCGACAGCGAATGGCCAGGCACCTTTTGACGTTCTGGCACTACGCAATGACTTCCCGATCCTTCGTCGGGAAGTGCATGGTAAGCCGCTGGTCTATTTGGATAACGCTGCCACCAGCCAGACGCCTCAGCAGGTAATAGACGTGTTTAGCGATTACTACTCGCGCTATAACGCGAATATTCACCGTGGCCTGCATACGCTGGCCGATGAGGCGACGGTGGCGTATGAAAACACACGCCAGCGTGTTAAAGCGTTTCTCAATGCTGAAGAGGCGCGCCAGATTATCTTCACGCGTGGCACGTCGGAAGCCATTAATCTGGTGGCTCAATCATGGGGTCGTACCCACCTGGCAGCAGGTGATGAAGTATTGATCTCACTGCTTGAGCATCACTCCAATATTGTACCGTGGCAGCTATTGGCGGCTGAGCGTGGTTTTACCATTAAAGTGATTCCGGTGGATGAAACGGGGGCGCTGGATATGGCGGCTTACCGTGCGCTGTTAAGCGAGCGCACTAAATTGGTCGCCGTGAACCATGTGTCTAACGCACTGGGAACCATTAATCCGGTAAAAGAGATGGCGGCACTTGCCCACCAGCATGGTGCGGTCATTCTAATTGACGGCGCGCAGGCGGCACCTCATCAGGAAGTGGATGTACAAGCGATTGATGCCGATTTTTACGCCTTCTCTGGCCACAAGGTTTACGGGCCAACAGGCGTCGGCGTACTTTACGGTAAGCAGGCACTGCTTGAATCCATGCCGCCCTGGCAAGGCGGTGGTGAGATGATCAAGACGGTCTCCTTTGACGTTGGCACTACCTTTGCGGATATTCCGCATAAGTTTGAGGCAGGCACCCCCGCCATTGCTGAAGTCATTGCCTTGGGCCGCGCACTTGAGTGGATCGAAGGTGTTGGCGTCGCGGCGATTGGAGAGTGGGAAGGGGTGTTGCTTGAACATGCTACTCAAGGCGTAAAGCGCATTGATGGATTGCGGATTGTGGGAACCGCGCCGCACAAAGCCGGGGTGCTATCGTTTGTTGTTGACGGTGCACACTCCCAGGATATTGGTCTGTTGATCGATCAGTTAGGCGTCGCCATTCGTACCGGTAATCACTGTGCGCAGCCGCTGCTTCAACACTTTGGCGTGGATGCTACGTGCCGAGCATCGTTTGCGGCGTATAATACCCTCGAAGAAGTGGAGGTGTTTATTGCCGCTCTCAATCGCGTTATTGGCATGGTGCGTTAAGGCAATCTATGAGTAACGAGAAAGCTATGGACATCGAGCAAATCGCGAGCCTTGAGCGGGGCCAGAAATTGCCACTTCAGCGTGACGTGGAAGCTATTGCGATTCCCTTTGGGAAAACGGATATCCTGGCGGAAGATAGCGTTGTTAGCGTGATGCAAGCCAAGGGCAGCTCGGTCAGTGTTGGCTTTGAAGGGCGCCTCTATCTCATAGAGGGGCGCAATTTAGATGCCTTGGGGCTTGAGGCGTTACCGCGCCCGACCCTGCACGAAAATGCCAGCGAGGAAGAAATAGAGCAGTTTGTATGGGACCAACTACGGACCTGCTTTGATCCGGAAATCCCGGTTAATATCGTGGATCTCGGGCTGGTGTATGGGTGCCGTATTGAGCGGCTGATTACGGGCGAGCAGGTCGTGACGATCCGTATGACGCTGACCGCTCCTGGCTGTGGGATGGGGGATGTCATTGCGGCAGATGCACGTAATAAAATTCTCGGAGCGCCCCAGATTAGCAAGGTCCATACCGAGATTGTGTTCAGCCCCTCCTGGAACCGTGACATGATGAGCGACGAGGCGAAACTTGAGCTTGGCATGTTCTAAGCGCCTCAGGATAGCCGGATGCACAGCGTCTTGCTAAGGTGGATCAAACGCCTGCTAATGTCGCTAGGAGCGTTATTGCTGCTGGCGGCATTGCTATTTGTAGGCGGTAATTTATGGGTAGTAGGTAGCACGGCACGCTACATCGAAAGCCAAGTGCTTGAGTGTCGCCCTGCGGATGTAGGGATTGTATTTGGCACCTCCCACTGGACTCGCAGTGGTCTACGTAACCCGCATTTTCATGCCCGCATGCGTACGTCAGCCCTGCTTGCCAATGAGCAGCGCGTGTCTCATTTGTTGCTGTCGGGGGATAATCGTACCCAAGCGTATAACGAGCCGCGTGCCATGTGGCGTGATTTGCATCGACGAGGCGTACCTGCCGAGCAGCTCACCATGGATTTTGCGGGGTTTAGTACCTACGATACGCTGGCGCGAGCCCGCGACGTTTTTCAGCTTGAGCAGGCGCTTTTGGTGACCCAAAGCTGGCATTTGCCGCGCGCGATATTTATTGGTCGCGCACTTGGGTTGGATGTAACGGGATGCGTTGCAGAAGAGAACCCTGCAGCCGATGAGTGGCGTTTGAGAGCGCGCGAATGGTTGGCGCGAGTTGCGACGCTGGGCGATATCTATATATGGAATCGGCAGCCTTACTTTCTGGGCCCACCCGAACCCATTGAGCTTCAAAACGTCGTGCCATTCACTGCGCCGACGCTTGATAGGCTGGAACCAGAACAAGTTTTATAGAGCTTAGCGCTTTGCTTTACGTTTTTGCAGCGTATAAAGCTCGCGAATAAGCTTACGGCACCCCTGCATGCACTCATCCACCACCGGCTCAATAGGGTCGGGTAGCGGGTGGGTAAACAGGGTAGATAGTGCCTGCATCAAAACTCGCTCTTGCTCTAACAGCTCGTTGATTAATACCTGGCTATCGTTGCCCACAAAGCTTTTTAGACGGCTCCATAGCCATAAAAAATCATCGCGTTCAACGTCAGCATCTCGCGGCAGCATCTTTAAATGTGCTCGTGCAAGTTCCTGGAGAGAGCGCATCTGCTTTAAGCGCGCTGTATAGTGCGGCTTCAGCGCATCACGCAGCGAGGGGCGCAGGCGTTCGATATTGTCCTGGAAATAATCAATGCTGTCGGCCAGCGCTTCTAACACACTGTCCATCGCCACTTGGCGATTGTCGAGAAACATGAGCGTCTACCTCCTTCGGTGACGCAGATTGTGGGGGGGGCAGCAAATATTTGCCACCCCTCATACGGATTATTTTTGGTTTTTTCCCTTAACCTTTAGGCTTGGGCGGCGCTTTACGATTTGGAGAGGCATTTTTTTCAATATGTTCAATGATCAAGCCTGCAATATCCTTACCGGTTGAGTTCTCGATACCCTGAAGGCCTGGTGAGGAATTGACTTCCATAATGACTGGCCCGTGGTTAGAGCGTAAAAGATCGACCCCCGCAACGCGTAGGCCCATGGCTTTGGCTGCCCGAATGGCCGTTGAGCGCTCTTCCGGCGTAATCCGAATAACACTGGCCGTGCCGCCCCGGTGTAAATTAGAACGGAACTCGCCTTCTGCTGCCTGGCGCTTCATGGAAGCGACGACTTTATCACCAATAACAAAGCAGCGTATATCCGCGCCGCGAGCTTCCTTGATGTACTCCTGAACCATGATGTTGGCCTTCATGCCCATGAACGCTTGAATCACCGATTCAGCGGCCTGGTTGGTTTCCGCCAATACAACGCCGATGCCTTGCGTGCCTTCCAGCAGTTTGATGACCAGTGGGGCGCCTTTAACCATGGTAATCAGGTCCGGAATATCATCCGGCGAATGGGCAAAGCCGGTAATCGGCAGCCCAAGTCCCTTGCGCGAAAGCAACTGGAGCGAGCGCAGCTTGTCACGGGAACGAGTAATGGCAACGGAGTCATTAATAACGTAGGTGCCCATCATTTCAAACTGACGCAGTACCGCACAGCCATAGAACGTTACTGAGGCGCCAATGCGCGGAATGACAGCATCGAACGGCTCAATTTCCTGCCCCTTGTAGTGAATAGAAGGGTGGTGAGATGCAATACTCATGTAGCAGCGCAACGTATCAACAACACGGGCCGAGTGCCCACGCTGCTCAGCAGCCTCGATGAGGCGACGTGTCGAGTACAAATTGCGATTACGTGACAGTAGTGCGATATGCATTCAGGACTCCGGGCCAAATAAAGGGCTAATCGTCATTAATTTAAGGCTCGCCATGTAAAAATGCAGCGCCCGGGGCCACTAGCAGGCGGCGCATGGCGCGGCGCCCTAATAGCATGGCGTGACGCATATTGCTGCGATCTGTCAATGTCAATTCAACAGGAAAGCTCATCTGGCCCATTTCCATCATCGTACGAACAACATATCGCCATTCGCTATGCCCATTTGAGCTGATCACCCGGCGTCTATCATGCAGATGCATTTTTAGGCGATGAGCGGGCGTTTCTGGCCCACCGCTATGGGTGATAAAGCTAATCCATAGCTGCCCATGCTCATCTTCATGTGTTTCAATTTCCTCGGCATGTAGTGCTGATGTACGTGCCCCGGTATCTGCCTTACAGCATAGGTGAAGCCCCAGCTCAGGCAACGTCACCATCTCGCGACGGCCAATAACCGCTTTAGCCTGGTAGGGTAGTTCCTTCACGGCTGACTCCTTGAAATTCGTTAATAGCGCTGCCCATTTAACGGCTAGCCGCTGATGTCATGGCCGCCATACGTCGCTGTATGGCCGAACCGTTAGGGGCATCTCGTAACGCTACCATTATTGGTAGCCGTAAACGCGGTATTAAAGCAAGGTCGCGCACGACCGCAGAAAAGTTGGTCCGTTCATCCTCCGCCAAGCGGCTCAGGAAAAGCGGTAAACGATGCGCGTCTTCCAGTAAGAGCCAACCGCGACCAGCCATCGCAGCCAGTACATCGGGTCCACACGCATGAGCGTCTTCCAGCAAGCTTGTATACCAGTCGCCTACGCTTGGTTGGCACGTGCTACCCACCGCACGAATACAGGCGCAGAGCGTTTCAACATCGCCTTCACTCGCCGCTTTTTCACCTATCTCACGCAGCGCCAACACTATCGACGCCACTGCTAGAGGCTGATGCTCTAAACAGTAGCAGAGTGAGTGCACAACGCTAGTGGGTAGGGTGGCGAGCCGGGGGGCCAGGGTGTTGGCCTGGGAATCATCCATGCGTGCCGTGAAATCGGCGATTCCTTGAAGCCCTAGTGCTTGCCAGTCAATGGTTTGCTGGCCGGTCAGATAGGCTTCAACAGGCTCGAGATGTTGGCTGGCGGGCAGTTCACGCTCTTGCGTTGCGAAGGCGTTGAGCACTGCCTGGAAGGTTACGTTAGGCGTAAAGGCGAGCGGATTATCCGTCATTAAATGCTCCACGTCTTTAGCGTTCTGGCCTACGTATGCAACATTTTTCCCCAGGGTTTCCATCAGGCGATTTAAAAATCCATCGCGCTGAGCGGGGGAGAGCAGCCCCTGCTCGTCAAGAGGAAGCGCTAAAAACCATATCGCCGGTTCGGGCATGTCGCCTAGCCGAAATATGGCCGCGAAGCGTGCCTGACCTTGCCAAGGCTCGGGCCAGGCACATTGGCCACGCTCAAAGCGACTCAGTGTCTCACGCGAGCAGGCACTCACGCGTCGGCCCATATAATAGAGCGAAACCTCGGCGCCACTACGTGTAAAAAAATCATCAATGGTCTGAATCGGTTGCATGATGTCCTTCCGCTTTGCAAGTCTGCACTCTACCTTGACCGCTGCACAGTGTCAGCCGTAACGGTCGATAAATTGGTGCTTTTTTATACGGATGATCAAAAAATGAACAACTTCCTGCAAGCCTCTTGAGAGTAGCGTTAGCGAGACCTTTCCATAGTTTATCCACAGCCTCTTGCAGGTTTTCTGTGAATCGGTGAATAACCTGAGTTGGCGGGGGATAAAGTGGTAACTCGTGGACAGAGTTGGGATAATGGGCATTAACCAAACTGATTTGATACAAGGTGTATATGAGCGTCCATCAACAGCTTCAAACCGCGCTTCTTGAGCTTGAAGCCGCCATGAAGGCCGCCAATTTATGGCGCGTCCCCACGCCGGATGTAACGGCGTTCGCAAGCCAGGAACCCTTCTGTATTGATACGATGTCGCTGCCCCAATGGGTGCGTTTTGTATTCGTGGCACGGCTGAATGCGCTCGCCGAAGCGAAAGCGCCAATGCCTGCGAAATGCGAGGTAGCCCCGGCAATGGCCGCCTATCTTATTCAGGAAAAAGTACGCCCCAGCGACCAATGGCTGGTCGTGCGTGCTTTTGAGAAAGTCGACCAGCTGGTTACCGAGAATTAATCGGTAGTACGTCGCCTTGTATGCGTTGCGTCAGAATTCGTTGGTGACGCATCCAAAAGCGATGACCGACGGGTGACCGATCAGTTGCGCGTTTGTTAGTACCGTTGTGCAATACGAAAAGGCCACCTCGCGGTGGCCCTGGTAACGCTCTATTTATCTACTGCGTTAGGACTCAATACGCTGATATTCACCGGCATCAGCGGTCATGCTACTTACCACCATAATGGCGATGAAAGAAGCGATGAAGCCGGGGATGATTTCATAGATGCCGGGGCCACCCATAAACTCGCCGTTCCAACCCAGTGCGATCCAGATAATAACGGTGAGAGCACCTACTACCATGCCTGCAATGGCGCCCGCTCCGTTGGTGCGTGGCCACATTAGTGACAGAATGATTAAGGGACCGAAAGCGGCACCAAAACCTGCCCACGCGTTACTCACCAGGCCGAGTACCTGTGACTCTGGATCAGAGGCGATAATGGCGGCTATCAGGCCTACCAGCACGACACAAATCCGGCCAACGGTAACGGTCTGCTTTTCCGAGGCTTGTTTGTTCAGGAACAGGCGGTAGATATCCTCTGTCAGTGATGAAGATGCCACCAGAAGCTGGCTGGAAATGGTACTCATCACTGCCGCTAGAAGGGCTGCAAAAAGGAAGCCGGTCACCAGCGGATGGAATAAAAGCTCTGCCAGGACAATAAAGATAGTTTCGGGATCCTGAATTTCCAGGCCATTACGAATAGCGTAAGCCCGGCCAAAAATACCGAGCGAGATGGCGCCAATCAGGGAAATGGCCATCCAACCCATACCAATATTACGGGCGGTAGGTACATCTTTCAGATGCCGGATAGCCATAAAGCGCACGATAATATGCGGCTGGCCGAAATAACCCAGTCCCCAGGTCACCGCCGAGAGCCAGCCAATAAAGGTCAAGCCCTCTGTCCACGACAGTAGCGTTGGATCGACTTCATTAAGGGTCTGGGTTGCTTGGCTGAAGCCCCCACCGCCTTCGCCGAACAGCACCACTGCGGGCATGATAATTAGCGCCAGCATCATAATGCAGCCTTGTACAAAGTCCGTCAGGCTTACGGCCAAAAAGCCGCCCACTACGGTATAGACAAGTACCACGCCCAGCGTGATGATGATGCCGGTTGCATAATCGCTTAGGCCACCAACATTCACCAAGCCAGAAAACGCACTTTCGAATAGCTTACCGCCAGCCACCAGGCCTGACGCGGTGTAGACCGCGAAGAAGATGACGATGACAATCGCCGAGACCGTTTTCAGCGACATTGCCCGGGTCGGGAATCGGTTAGCCAAAAAGGCCGGGATGGTGATTGCATTGCCATAGTGAACGGTCTGTTCACGCAGGCGGGGTGCAACCAGAAGCCAGTTGAAGAAGGCCCCGACGAACAGACCGATGCCGATCCAGGCAGAGCCCAGGCCCGATACAAACATCGCGCCAGGTAAACCCAGCAGCAGCCAGCCACTCATGTCTGAGGCACCCGCTGAAAGAGCGGCTACTTTAGGACTTAAGGTACGACCGCCTAGCACGTAATCTTCAGAGGTGGATGTCGATGTGCGCATCGCATAAAGCCCGATGCCGATCATCAGCGCAAAGTAAGCAAAAAGGCTGATCCAAACGCCAATAGCCATGAAATTCTCCCGTTTATCAAGTCGGATAGCACCGACCGGTGAGTGCGCTTACCGAGCCATGCTTGGTAATAGCACAGACTTATTGTTGTTAACCCTATTTCTTGTTAACCCAGCCTTTTGTTCACGCTGTAACCTGCAAACATTTGGCGAAGGTACCGTCAAAAAGAGGTTTCAAGCGTTTATTTGCCATATTCCCTGTGCCTAATGCCCCCCTTCTGTGGAGGGGGCATGTAAAGGCCATTACGCTTTTATTTTCAACCATGAGAGATCCTTTTTGAGGAGTTCAGGTTTTCCATTTAGATGAGCTATTTACTCATCGCCTAGCGCCAGCAAGGACGCATTCCCGCCTAAAGCGGCCGTATTGTTAGTAATCGTCTTTTCAGTGATAAAACGCTGCAGGTAATTCGGCCCGCCTGCTTTAGGGCCTGTACCTGAAAGCCCTTGTCCACCAAAGGGTTGAACGCCTACTACGGCCCCAATGATATTACGATTAATGTACACATTGCCCGCACGAATTTTCTGTGCAATGCCCGCAGCAAAGGATTCATTACGGCTATGGACACCAAACGTTAGCCCGTAACCCCGGCTATTGATATCGCTGATCACCTGGTCAAGCTCGCTGGCCTTATAGCGCACAATGTGCAGTACAGGACCGAATTGTTCGCGGGTTAACGCATTGATACTGTCGATAGTAAAGGCCACAGGGGCCACGAAGGTACCGTTTTCGGTGTGCTCGGCTGACATGGGCGTTTCGGCGACCAGGCGATCTTCCCCTTTAAGCTTTTCGATATGCTCAAGCAGGCCCTTGCGCGCCTCCTCGTCGATCACCGGGCCAACGTCAGTACCCAAATCGCGCGGATCACCGATACGCAGCTCGTTCATTGCGCCTTTTAAAATCGTGATGACGCGGTCGGCAACGTCGTCTTGCAGGTAAAGAACTCGCAATGCCGAGCAGCGTTGACCAGCGCTTTGAAACGCAGATTGGATAACATCCACCACGACCTGCTCGGGAAGCGCGGTGGAGTCGACGATCATGGCGTTCATGCCGCCGGTTTCAGCAATCAGCGTGGGCAGCGGCGCATTTTCACGCGCAGCCAAGGCACGGTTGATGATCTGCGCCGTGTCGGTGCCGCCGGTAAATACCACGCCAGTAATGCGCGGGTCAGAGGTCAGCACGCTGCCCACGGTCGGGCCATCGCCTGGCAGCAACTGAACCACATCGCGTGGCAAGCCCGCTTCATAAAGCAGCTCGATCACCCGGTGGGCGACAATTGACGTTTGCTCGGCAGGCTTGGCCAGCACGGTATTGCCCGCAACCGCCGCCGCAACAATCTGCCCGCAGAAAATCGCCACCGGGAAGTTCCACGGACTGATCGCGGCAAACACGCCTTTACCGCCCATGATTAGCTGGTTGGATTCACCGGTCGGACCAGGCAGCTCAATCGGCTCGCCGAAGGAGTCTTCCGCGCGCATGGCGTAATAGCGGCAGAAATCGACGGCTTCTTTGATCTCGTCCACACCGTCCGTTAAGAGCTTGCCGCCTTCGCGTGAGCAAAGGGTCATAAGCTCCGGCATGTGCTCTTCCAACAGGTCAGCCAAACGGCGCAGTACGGCAGCGCGTTCGGTAACCGGCGTGGTTTCCCAGCGCGGGAAGGCATTCCAGGCAGCGTCAAGCGCCTTGGTGGCCTGTTCTTTAGTTGTCCACTGAACGCTGCCTACGCTTTGACGGCGATCAAAGGGGCAGGTCACGTTGTGGGTATTGGCAGCATCGTCCGCCACATCGAACGCCAGCAGCGGTTTGACCGGGTACTGCTTATCCATAAAGACGGCCATCTTATCCATTAACGGATAGAAGTGGCTGCGGATATTCAGGTTGACGCCTCGCGAGTTGCGCCGCTTGGACCCGTAAATATCCTTGGGTAGCGGAATCTGCGTATTGGCTAAGGATGCCTGCTTACGCAGAGCCTCTATGGGGTGCTGGCAAAGCCATTCCACCGGTACTTCGGGGTCGACCAATTGGTGAACAAACGACGAATTCGCGCCGTTTTCCAGCAAGCGGCGAACCAGATAGGGTAGCAGGTCTTTGTGCGCGCCGACTGGCGCGTAAATGCGGCAGTACGTACCTTGGGGAGCGCGCTTCAAGGCAGCTTCATAAAGGGCTTCGCCCATGCCGTGCAAACGCTGGAACTCAAACGGACGACTATCGTGATTGGCTAATTCAAGAATAGTCGTAACCGTATGCGCGTTATGGGTCGCAAACTGGGGGAAAATGCGCCCGAGGGTATCGTTTGACAGCAGGAACTGAGCACAGGCCAGGTAGGCAACATCCGTGCACGCCTTGCGGGTATAGACGGGATAGCCGTCGACACCCAGCTGTTGAGACTCCTTGATTTCGCTATCCCAGTAAGCGCCTTTCACTAAACGCAGCGGAATTTCATCACCTTGCTCATCCGCTAAGCGGTTAATGTAGTGCAGTACCGGCAGGGCGCGCTTGGAGTACGCCTGCACGACCAGTCCAAAGTGTCCCCAGCCTTTAACCGCATCGCTTGAGTAAACGTCGCGGAAAACTTCCAACGAAAGCTCCAGACGGTCAACTTCTTCGGCATCAATGGTGACCGCCACATCCAGCTCGCGAGCTTTGGTGACCAGCTTGATAACTGTATCAACCAGCTCTGCCAGCACCTGTTCGCGGCGACCAAACTCATAGCGGGGATGCAGCGCTGAGAGTTTGATCGATACCGAAGGCTTGGGCGTTTTATCACTTAAGTGCTGGGACGTTTTACCCACCTGCTCTATGGCGCGGGCGTAGTCGTCAAAGTAGCGTTTGGCATCATCGTGGGTGCGTGCGGCTTCACCCAGCATGTCGTAGGAGTAGGTGTAACCTTTATTGAATAGCGGCTTGGAGCGTTTTAACGCTTCGTTAATATCACGGCCCAATACGAACTGCTTGCCCATGATTTTCATCGCTTCAACCATCGCGCGACGAATCACAGGCTCACCCATACGATTAACCATGCGGTTAATAAACGTCGCAGGCTGGCCATCTTTAGGGTGATCAAGCTTCAGGACACGGCCGGTCATTAACAGGCCCCATGTGGAGGCGTTTACCATCCACGACTCACTTTTGCCGGCATAAGATTGCCAGTCAGCGGGGCCAAGCTTATCTTCAATCAGCGCATCAGCGGTGGCTTTGTCGGGAATACGCAGCATCGCTTCAGCCAGACACATCAGCATTAGCCCTTCGTGGGTATCCAGGCTGTACTGCTGTAGGAGCTCATCAATGGTATCTACCGCCGTGTCCATTTCACGAACATCGTGGATGAGCGCTGCGGTATTGGCTTCAATGCGGGAAAAATCGTCGCGATCCGCATCCAGCCACGTGATTAATTCGCTGACGTAGGTTTCTTCGTCCACAAGGTAGTGGTCGCTTACCTGAGCCATCAGCGTATCAAGGTCCGTTTGCCAGGTGGCAGAGTCACGCATGTTTTTAGCGTTGAGCATTGAGGCCCCCGTAAATTTACATAAAACGAGTAGGTGGTAGGGCATTTCGCCCAAGCTGCGCTCGAATGTAGAGTGGTCTGTGTTTCCGTGTATGTCGTTTTCTCGGTAAAACGTGTCAATTTCGCGGCAAGCAGAGCTACTTTGCGACCTTAGTAGTGTGTGCTTGATGCTGCCAGTGGTTTTTTGAGCATAGTGGAGGATGCTGTCGTTAGCGAAACCGGTGCCTCTTGGCGTAGAGCACGGGGCGATATGCCGTAGCTGCGCCGAAACGCATGAGAGAGTGCGCTCTGGTTGGCAAATCCTGTTTGAATGGCAATGTCGGTTAACGGCAACCGACTTTGCAAAATCAACTGACGAGCCGCGTGAAGTCGTCGGCGCTTAACGTATTGCCAAGGCGAAAGTCCTGTCTGATTACGGAAGCACTCTGAAAAGTGGGCTTCACTGAGGCAGGCAAGCCTGGCCAAGTCAGCAACGCGCAGCTCATCGGCCAAGTGGCGGTTAATAAAGCGGTCGATAAGAGAGACATCAATTCTGCGCAGAGAAGCCGATGGGGTATGCTCAAGGCGCGCTTTGAGCGAGCCCAGTAGCGTGGCGGCCAAGCGGTCTTGCTGAAACGAGACAGGTGAGGTATCAAACCCTTGGGCAAGCTCGCTTTCCATAAACGCCAGGTAGTGGCGTAAAGGGTTATCTAACGCAAAAAAGCGCGGCACATCAAACAGGGCGACCAGCTCGCGGTGTTCACCTGTCAGGGCGGGCGCATTTTCTGGCAGATCAATAATCAACTGCCGGTTATGACCATGGCCTGAGTAGTAGTGCTCGTGATTGGCAGGCACGATACAGCCTGAGAACGCATTTACACGTCCGCCGAGCCCCTCAATTTCAAACTCCGAGGAACCACACAACGTAATCACAATTTGGTGAAAGT
Source organism: Halomonas sp. AOP22-C1-8 (assembly GCF_052378905.1). Classification (NCBI taxonomy): domain Bacteria; kingdom Pseudomonadati; phylum Pseudomonadota; class Gammaproteobacteria; order Oceanospirillales; family Halomonadaceae; genus Halomonas; species Halomonas sp. AOP22-C1-8. The sequence continues at coordinate 35,420 of NZ_JBQSYD010000033.1, forward strand.
CATGTGCGTGATGATGGGTTGCGCTCGCCAGCGGTATTTTGCGAATAGTACTGGGCATCAGGTTGTCTCCTCGGCGCTTTCAACCGCATCTACGTTTGACGCAAGGCGGTATGAGCCGCCAGATGATCTCGTAATACTTGTAGCTCCGCTTGCCCTTCCTGATTTAATAGCGGTTTGCCTTGGGCGATTTGCCAGCGTCGCCCATGCAGCTCCATTAAACGCGACGCTCTGCGTCGAATGCCGTCCAGATAGTCATTATGACGTATTGGATAGCCGATAATCGTATCCCACTCGGCTTCGCTCACTTGGCTATCCAGGGCCTTGTCAAACAGTGCCAGCAAATCCTTTGGCTCGGTACGGTAGCGCGGCGTACCTACCGTCATCAGGGCTAATAAAACAGCACCTATCACCAGCAGGCAGACGCCGAGTACCAGTAGGTACAGTGCCATGCATCCACTCCTGTGCTCTTTAATGAATTGAATGCTTAAGTATACGCGCGACCTCTTAAAGACAAAAATTTTAAACGATGGCGAACTTTTTCGGCGCAAGGTGTCTGAAGTAGTACGACAACGTAGCGATAGCAGTCGCTAATAGTGTTGTCCTAGCTATTGTTTCTCGATCCCTTGCTTCCGCTGCCTTTTGGGCAGCG
>NZ_JBQSYD010000034.1:0-33572 GCF_052378905.1 Halomonas sp. AOP22-C1-8
TGTCAGGCACTTATTGTGAAAAATCCCCCGGGGCTCAGGCCGCGGGGGATTTTTTTGCATGCAGGAAAGGCGGCAAGGCACTCTTCAGCGTGATGGATCAGCCGCTAACCCCAGCAGCACTTTGTGCTGCATCGCCGGCTGAAGCCAGCTCCCACAATGTAGAGGCAGGTCAATCCATAATGCCTACAAAACATGGCTGGAATTTACTATTTACGCTTTTTTGCGTCAGGCAGCTATCCTGATATGGGTGGTTATGACGCACTGTTGTCTTTAGAATGATATGGCACGTTGATGGAAGGGTAATCTGCGCTTTATCTCAGGAGGAGAAACAACATGAATGGACAATGGATCAAGAAATTATCAGCGGCGGTATTGATGGCTCTGCTCACGGGCGGTTTGGCTGCCTGTGATAACTAGGGGCCTGCTGAAGAGGCAGGTGAAAGTATTGATGATAGTATTGGAAGCGCCGGTGAAAGCATTGAAAGCGCGGGTGAGAGTATCGAAGAAGCTGCTGAAAACTAATTCAATAGGTTGATTTAAACGGTTGATTAGGTTGTCCTTTGGAACGAAAAAATGGCCGCTAAAAGCGGCCGTTTGAAGGTATGGTCCCGCGTTTTAAGCGCCAGGGTTTTGCTCAATACCTTGCACATACCAGGGCGCCTGGTCGCGCATTGCACGGGTTAAGTGCCACGACTCGTTGAACTCGGTCTGCTCTCCATTCTCTTCTATAATGCCATGAAAGATTACGCTTGCCTCAGCATTACCTTCGTACTCGTTAATATCCCCCAGTTCGGCAAATAAACGTACGATGTCGGTACGATTATTGGCAGGATGCTGAGCGCGCTCGGTGCGTAGCAGGTTATAGAGCTCGGGAGTGACATACTCCTGAATTTGGCTAAAGTCGTTATTGTCCCAGGCACGCTGCAGCGTCATAAAATGCTCTTTAGCACCGTTTAAAAACTGCTCTTTATCAAACCAGGCAGGTGTGCTTTGCAGGCTGCTTGCCAAGCTACCAGGTACAGCGCCTACTGAGCCAGCAGCAGGCGCTGATGGCTCGTGCTGCGTACGTTGGTAGTTGGTTTCGGAAGCATTCGCTGGACGTCGCTGGCGAATAAACGCACGGAAAGCGATCATCGCAAGCACTGCGATACCGACCACCATGAGCAGGTCCATCATTCTTAGCTCATCAAAGGCACCGCCGAAAAAGAGTGCGGCAATTAGCCCTCCAGCCAGAAGACCACCCATCATTCCGCCCATTCCGCCTCTACGTGCTGCCGCAGCACCCGCTTGGCCCTGTTGCTGGCCACCTTGCGCTTGTTGTGTACTGGGTGTGCTGGCCGGGCGGTCCGCAGAACGGGACATGCTGCCCATATTGCCACCACCTCCCATACGGCGCGCTTCCGCATGCTCCACCGCAACGCTAAACCCCGTAACGCTGACCAGCAGCATGACAAACAATTGTCGTAACATGGCAATCTCCAATGTTTCAAAGCCATTAAGAACGTAAGCTCAACGTAATGAGCGTGTGGAAAGTCTTGAGCGGCTAGTTTAGCGCTTGGGCGCTTAGAATGGACTATCTTAATGGCACTCATAAGCATAAAGAATAAGAGGGGAAACATGCGCCTACAACGAGATCGTAGCCTATTGTTAATGATCGATTTTCAAGCAGGCTTACTGCCGGTGATTGAAGGCGGTTTGCAGGTAATAGAGGAGGCCGCCTGGCTTGCAAACGTAGCAGAAGTCTTGGCAGTCCCCGTATGGCTTACCGAACAATACCCTGAAAAACTCGGGGGGACGGCAGCTGGTTTGATAAGCGCGTTGGGTGAGCATCAGGTTTGGCAAAAACATCATTTCAGCGCAATGGAAGCGCCTGAATTTGCCCAGGCATTAAAGGCCCAATCGGTGCAACAAGTCGTGATCTGTGGCACAGAAGCACACATCTGTGTGTTGCAGAGCGCGCTTGGCTTGCTGGAAGCTGGATATAGCGTGTATTGGCTAAGTGAAGCGACAGCGAGCCGTCGTTGTGAGGAAGCTCGCTTTGCTCGTGAGCGTGCCTGCGCGCAAGGCGCCATTGCGGTGACGGCGGATATGGTGGCTTATGAGTGGCTTGATCGCTGTGATACCGCGCTATTTAAAGAGGCACATCGCCGGTTGCTTAAGCCGCGCTCTTCACGCGGCGTAACTTTTTTTTAGTAAAGGGGGAAATGTTTATCGGTCTGCTTCTTTGCGTGTGAACACCAGCGTATCGCCTTCAGAGGACACTGCATCAAATTGGTAGCCTGCCACATTAAATGCTGTAAGCGCTTCAGGGTCGTTCACCTGCTGATGAATAATCCAGGCACTCATTAGGCCTCGGGCCTTTTTGGCATAAAAGCTGATGATTTTAAACGTGCCGTTTTTCTCATCTTTAAACACCGGCGTGATGACGCGGGCGTTAAGCTTTTTGGCATCTACCGCTTTAAAGTACTCATTAGAAGCAAGGTTCACCAGAACCTTTGAACCGCTTTCTGTAATAGCCTGAGCAAGGGCATTGGTCAGTGTAGGCTTCCAGTACGCGTATAAATCCTTACCCGCCTGATTAGACAGTTTGGTGCCCATCTCCAGTCGATAAGCCTGAATCAGGTCCAGCGGGCGCAGTAAGCCATACAGGCCTGACAAAATACGCAGGTGCTGCTGGGCAAACCGGTTATCCGCATCACTGAACGTTTGAGCCTCCAGGCCGGTATAAACATCGCCTTGGAACGCTTGAGCGGCAGGTTTGGCATTCTCTAGTGAAAACGGCGGCTCCCATTCAGCAAAGCGTGCCGCATTAAGGCCAGCAAGCTTGTCGCTGATGCCCATCAGCTCACTGATCTGCTGAGGTGAATAATCACGCAGGATATCGATCAGCGCTTGGCTTTCCGTTAGAAAGCCGGGCTGTGTCACCTGGTGAGTGGTGGAGGGCGTTTCAAAATCCAGCGTTTTCGCTGGCGAAATAACGCTTAGCAAGGTGAGCTCCTTCGGCCGATGCAAAACCAGATAAGAACAAAATCATGGCCGATAGTATACCAAGCCTCGGCGTTGGCCGAGGCTATCGCTTTAATAGCGTGTGTATCAATGCTTAGGGGCAGGGGTTTGGCATCCGGCGATGAATATCCTCAATCGCGCTAAGCACATCGTCGTCCAGCTTAAGGCTCTCACTGGCCAGGTTGCTTTCCAACTGGTCCAGTGTGGTGGCACCAATAATATTACTGGTAAGAAAGCTGCGTGAATTAATAAACGCCAGTGCCATTTGTGCGGGGTCAAGGTCATGTTCGCGGGCCAGCTCAACGTAGGCCTTTGTCGCCGCCTCCGCCTCTGGTGAGGTGTAGCGCTTAAAGCGCTCATAAAGCGTCAGGCGGCCTTTTTCGGGCCATGCGCCATTAAGATACTTGCCAGAAAGAACGCCAAAGGCCAGGGGAGAATAAGCCAGCAAGCCTACGTCTTCGCGATGAGCAATCTCCGCCAAGCCCACCTCAAACGAGCGATTAAGCAGGTTGTAAGGATTTTGTATGGAGGCCACTCGCGGTAGATCCATTTTTTCGGCTAAGTGAAGCGAGCGCATGACGCCCCACGGGGTTTCATTGGAGAGGCCGATCGATCTTACTTTGCCAGCATCCACCAGCTCCTTGAGTGCAGAAAGCGTCTCTTCAAGCGGCGTGGCATCTTCATTCTCCTGATGCGCGTAGCCCAGCTTGCCGAAAAAGTTGGTGTTGCGGTCTGGCCAATGCAGCTGATAAAGATCGACATAGTCCGTTTGTAAACGCTTAAGGCTTGCGTCGATGGCCTGGTGAATATGATCACGCGTCAAACGTGGGCCGCCCCGGATATGCTCAGGCCCCGGGCCTACTGCCTTGGTGGCGATAATGACGTCATCGCGGTCGCCACGCTGTTTCAGCCAGCTGCCAACATAGGCTTCCGTTAATCCTTGCGTTTCGGCTTTGGGCGGTACGGGGTACATCTCAGCTGTATCGATAAAATTGATACCGAAAGCGACGGCGCGATCCAGCTGTTCGTGAGCTTCTGCCTCACTGTTTTGCTCGCCAAACGTCATCGTACCAAGGCAGAGCCGACTGACCTCAATTCCCGTTCTGCCAAGTGGGCGCGTTTGCATTTTTGTCTCCTCGCTAAAGCGAAAATTATCGCCGAATAGGCGTTTATAAAGGTGATGAATGACCGTGTGTGAGAGGCATGTTAGCGAGGCTATTTGAAAGCAGCAAATCAATGGGGTTGAGTCGTTGCAAAGGCAGGCGTATGCTTGCCACCCCATTGGCCGGCTGACCCCGGTTTTTCGTGTGATTGGCAGTCAAATGATGTAGTGACCGCTAATTCAATATCTCAACAAATTGGCAGGGTGGTTTGCCATGCCGCAGGCATCATCTTTGTTTATTCGGCTAGAGTTTCGTTTAGCTGAACGGCTGTTTCAAAACCGTTGGTTGTTACCGCGTTCAGAGCGCACACAGCGTCTTACCATGCGTTTGTTCAAGCGCTGCGCTGAAGCGGGGCATCCTGATGCACTGTCCGTTTACGGGCATATGCTGTTTCATCGTAGCTTATCGCCGCAGGACAAAGCGCGGGGGGCACGCTATGTGGTGGAAGCCGCTCAAGCGGGTGATGTGAAGTCGCAGTACCAGGTGGCCCAGATCTACGAGCACGGCTGCGCGCAGTACCCGCGCCGTGAAGATTATGCGGTAACGTGGTATGCCCGTGCGGCGCAGTCCGGCCACTATTTGGCTGCTGAGCGGCTGGCCAGCGCCTTTCGCTTGGGCGAGCTAGGCTTAAGCATAGATGCGAGCCAGGCTGCCTACTGGGAACAGTTCGCTGAACATCATCCACACAACGATGTGACCGCCGCGTAATGGGCTAACGAGTAATGATGGCGCCCAATGATTGAATGAGGAAGTCAGTGTCCGAGACGCTACCCACTGTATTAGATATTGAAGCGTCCGGATTTGGGCGTGGTAGTTATCCCATAGAAGTTGGCATTGCACGTGCTGACGGTAGCTGCTGCGCGTTTCTTATTCAGCCACTGGATGAGTGGACGCACTGGGACCCTAAAGCAGAGCTCTTGCACGGTATTTCGCGTGATCGCTTGTACCAGGAAGGACACCCTGTTCGTCAGGTGGCCCAGTGGCTCAACGATGAGTTAAGCGGGTTAGGCAAAGCGTACAGCGACAGCTGGGGCTACGATAATACCTGGCTTTCGCTGTTGTTCCACCATGCCGGCATGCTGCCTCGCTTTCGCCTGGAGGCGCTGCGCATTTTGTTGAGCGAAGAGCAGCAAGCGATATGGAGCGGTACCAAAGAGGCCATGATTACCGAGGTCGATATCCATCGTCACCGGGCGGGAGACGATGCCCGTCTGCTCCAGCTCACCTATCAGCGTACCCGCAATGTTATCCGCGGCGCGTAGCGCGCTTGCCATGCCCGCTTCGCTCACCTCTACCTAAGCTGGCTCTCCAGCGCGTCAAGTAGCGCCTCTGGTGTTACCGCGTCCAGCAGCATATCGCGTGTCGTTTGAGCTAGAAAACCCTGCGTCACGGTGTTGTCGAGAAATGCCAGTAGTGGCGTATAAAACCCCTCGGTATCCAGTAGGCCCATGGGCTTCTCATGCAGGCCTAAATAGCCCCAGGTCCAAATCTCAAACAGCTCCTCAAAGGTACCGATACCGCCTGGCATGGCAATAAATGCGTCGGCGTTAGCGGCCATGGTGGCTTTGCGTTCATGCATGTTGGGCACGCGGATCAGTTCGGTGAGTCCAAAGTGCGCCTGCTCGCGCTCTACCAGATGGTCCGGCATAACGCCTATCACGTTGCCGCCTGCCGCCAGCGACGCATTAGCAAGCTCGCCCATTAGGCCAATACGCGCGCCGCCGTATACCAGGGTGTGCCCCCGCTCTGCCAGCACAGTACCTAATGCCTGGGCTGCTTGGCGATAAGCCGGGCTGTTACCTTCTCGTGAGCCGAGATAAACGCAAATTCGGGACATTAATTGGGTTCCTTAACGCTTATGAGAGAAGCGGTGTTATGGAAGGTGATGGTCTACCTGGTGGTGCTCATCCATCCACTGACCAATCACATTATCGCCACATAAATGATGGGCATACTGAGTGTGCAGGCAGCGTATCTGTTGCCAGTTGCTGATACCGCCAATGCCACGCTCGGTCAACACATCGGTGTATCCCAGCCGTGCAACCTCGGCGCGCTGGGCGTCGCTCATATAATCCCAGCGGGCTTTTACATAGTCACGATGGCTTTGCTGATAATGCGCTAGAAATTCTGGCTCTTCTTGCAGGCGCTGCTCAAGTGATTTGATAACCCCCACCGCTTCAATGCGTGAAATTTCTACCTTTAGTACATCAGAACAGAGCCAGTACAGGGTAGGAAAGGGTTTGCTATCAACAATCGGCGCCATACGCAGCACCAGCGGTGTGCCTTCGCTATCAGTGGCGGCAACGGCTTCAATGCCACGTGGTGCGCGGCCTAACTGCTGGGTAATAATCGCCAGCTGACGCTCATCGGGCGCCTGGTTGGTGCGGATCACCATTAGGTTGGTCTCTCACGAACGGTCGTCTTGAACAAATTTATTGGAGCGGCCAACAGCACGAAAAAAGCAGCGATTCAACTGCTCAGGAGACGCTACATAGCACCATGTCCGCTCGCAATACTCGGCGGCCCGCGCCATTAGTACGTCATAAAGGCGGTTAAACGGGGCATCATAATCGTAAGGGTCAGCCCCAAACAAGCGGATATGCGGATAGTCTGCAAAGCGCTCAATAAAATAGCGCTCAATATCCGCTTCGACAGCGCGATGCTGCGCAGTATTGTCAGGGTCCAGCCAGAGATTATAGCGAATGGCCATGCTGTGCTCCTGGTCGCCCCGTCCGGCGGGTTGGTGCGTTAGGCGGGCGCATCTTGTAAGTGAGTCGACAAGGCGCCGCGCAGCGCGCCCTCAATAGGTACGGCGCATTTAGCCTGGTGATCGTACTGTACCATCACCGTGTGGCCGAGGTTGGCGAGCGTGCCATGTTGGCGTGCTTCCTGAGTGACGGTAAATGAGCTATTGCCCAGCCGCGTTAAGTAGGTGCGTAATTCGACGTCATGGCCGTAAAACAGTTCTGCACGGTAGTCGATTTCCATCCGAGCCATTATCAAACGCCACTGCTTCGGGTTCAGGTCAGGTGTAAAAAGCTTGAATAGGTCGTTGCGGGCCAGCTCAAACCAGGCGGGTAGGCGCGTATTGTTAATATGGCCCAGCGCATCCGTATCGTAAAACGCCGGCTCAATCGTACGGGTAAACATGGCAATCACCTTATCGTTGGCAGGAGTTGTAAATTCAGGCAAGTGTTCGGTTAAGCAGTTTGCCTGTTGCCTTCGCGTCGCTTGGCAAACCAGCGTTGGACCTGTAGCCAGCCCAGCAGCCATAGCGTTGCTACCAAAAAACCGGCCAGCGTGCCCCAGGCAAGCCCCAATGTTTCATACGTATAAGAGACACACAGGGCGTAACTTAAAAGCGAGCCCAGCCCCACGGGGTAGTGTTTGATAACGGTCGCGGTAGGCGCGGGGCCTTGGGTTATATGCAAAATTAGCAGGAAAGGCAGCATGGTGACGGGGAAAGCCGCCAACGTGCCTGCCCAGGCCGGCGGCACCCAATGGGCAAGGCTTGTGATGGCAAAGACAATAAGCGTCGCCAGCAAGGCGCGAATACATAAAGCACCCCACGAGAAAGACTGACGTGCAGTGGCCAGACTGTCGGGTATTCGCCGGAAAATCCACGTAAAAAATACGATAGCGCAAAGCGTCACCAGCGTACCCGTCAAGCGAGTAAAATCGAACTGGGCAAGCACCAGGCTTGCCATAAGCCACAGAGTGATAGCACCTGCCATTCCGCTGGCGACACCCTTCAAGCCGGGCTTGCGACCGCAAAGCCAGTAACCCGCGCCAAGTGCCATGGTCGCGGTAAAGCCCGCGAGTGTATGAATGGCACTTTCAGCGGAAAACGTAGGGGATATCTCCAGACCAATAAAGAACAGTGCCAGCGCGGTGCCCAAAGGGTAGCCTGATAAAAGCCCTGCCACTTTGGGGCTCACACGTACAGCAATCGCCCCCAGCCCCAGCACCATCGTGACTGACACTGCTACTTTGGCCAGTTGCCAGCTAATCGGAACATCCAGCATCAATGACTATCCTTATAATGGATTAAACATTTTTCTTCGTTTGTCAGCCAGTATATCCGCGCGCGGCACACTAGGCCGCGCTATCGAAAGCGTTAACGTTTTTTATACTAAACGTAGCCCCTGTTGATCGCGCCAGGCCGCCTCCAAAGCACTTTTTAGTGGTGCTTGAAGGTGGGCTGGAAGCGCAGAGTGCGCGGCCTCTAACGTGTTAAACGCGCGGTTGCGCAGCCAGCAGTAAGCCCAGGCACAGGCTTCAGCCTCGCTTTGAGGTGTTGGCTTGGCAGGCATTTGGTTAAGCAGAAAAACCGCGGTGCGGGGTGCCCACAGCGGAATGTCATCTTCAAGTGTTTGGCTCCAGTGTTTAAGCATTGCCCCATCGGGCGTCGTGTCCGGCGTGCCCAGTTTGGCAACCCGTGCGGTTTCCGCCAGTATGAGCGCTAACTGGTCAGCGTCGGCCTGACCAAGCGCTTGCCATTGCCGCAATAGCGCTGATAATCCTGCTCGCACCTTGGTATAAAAATCATCTTGCGGCATGCTCGTTAACAACCTTCGTCAATAAGTGAGATCTGTTATGGCTTTTGATTTTGCCACGCCTATCGAGCGACGCCACCCCGAAGGTGGCTACTCATCCCAAAAATGGCATCGCTATAACGGTGAAGTACTGCCTCTATGGGTTGCCGACATGGATTTTTATTCGCCGCCCGCGGTTATTGAGGCGCTACAAGCTCGGGTCGCTCATGGTGTTTACGGCTACGGAGAAGTGCCTGCTACGTTAACAGAAACGCTCTGCACATGGAGCGCTACGCACTATGACTGGACGATTCAGCCCGACTGGCAGCACTGGCTACCGGGTGTCGTGGCCGCGCTCCACTTCGCCACGCTGGCGCTAACCCAGCCAGGCGATGGCGTGCTAACGGTAGCGCCTATTTATCCACCGTTTTTAGCCGTCGCTGAGCGTACTGGGCGTTTGCCTCAGCAGGCCATGCTGGCCGCGCCTAAACGCCCAGGCGAGCCATGGCAGTTGGATATTAGCGCGATTGAAGCCGCCATCACGCCCAAAACACGCATATTACTCTGGTGCCATCCACATAATCCGACCGGGCGGGTTTGGAGTCGTGAAGAGCTGGCGCCGTTGGTGAAGCTGGTTGAACAGCACGATCTATGGGTTGTCTCTGACGAACTACACTGCGACCTACTGTTGGATAAAGATGCTCAGCATCGCCCGTTAGCGGCTATGTTTCCTGAGCTAGCCAAACGCACGATTACCCTTTGGGCGCCCTCTAAAACCTTTAACCTGGCGGGGTTAAGCAGCGCATGTGCGATCATCCCTGACCCTGAAGTGCGCCAGCGGTTTGCCGCTGCCTGCAAGGGCCTGTTGCCCGATGTTAACGTGCTGGGGTTAGTGGCGGCAGAAGCGGCGTATCGCGAGGGTGAGCCGTGGCGTCAAGCGCTGCTGGATGTGCTGCGTCAGCACCGCGCCACGCTTGAGGCACGCGTTGCCAACTGGCCGGGTGTGCATCTAAGCGCACCGGAGGCAACCTATTTGGCCTGGCTTGATATGAGGGAAGCGGGGCTGGGAGAAACGCCTTACCAAACGCTCAAGGAGCAGGCCGGTGTGGCGCTTTCAGACGGGGCAGCGTTTGGCTACCCTGGCTTTGTACGGCTAAATTTTGGTACTACGGGTGCTCAATTGGAAGCAGCATTAACGCGCATGGATGCGCTATTGAAGCCTTAGCCATTAATAAAGCAGCGCAAACAGCTTGCGGCGATAGGCGACCGTCAACGGGTGGTCGGCGCCTAGCGCATCAAACACCTGCAGCAGCGTTTTACGTGCCGCGTCGTCGTTGTAGGTACGGTCGTGCTTCATTAGCGTAAGCAGTGCTTCAAGCCCTGCATCGTATTGACCATCGGCCACTTGGCGCAGGGCGCGCTGGAACTGCGCTTCGCTATCGTCGCGCTCACCCAAGGTCGCAATGTCTTCTGCGGAAAGCGCTTGTTCACTGAACGTAATGCTGGCGCGTACGCCACGTGCTGCGGGGCCATCGCGCTCTTCGGGGGGGAGATTTTCCAGCACGCTGCGCGCCTCATCTCCGCGCCCTTCAGCCACTAATACGCGGGCAAACGCCACTTGGTAGGCGTAGTGTTCCGGGTATTGCGTCACCAGGTCCTGGTAAATGCCGTGGGCTGTTGCGGTGTCGCCTTGCTCAAGCGCCGCCTCGGCCTGCTCTTCAGGGCTTTCTGGTGCATCGGCCGGGGCAGGGAAGTAGCGCCCTAGCCATTCACGCACCTCTTTCTCGGGCAGTGCTCCCTGAAAATTATCCACAAGGCCGCCCTGGCTCACCAGTTTAACGTCCGGTACCGCCCGTACACCCAACTGTGCAGAAATGTCCGGGTTAGCGTCTGTATTTAGCTTACCAAGCAGGAAGGTGCCCGCGTATTCTAGCGCCAGCTTCTCCAGTACCGTCAGCAGTGTGGCGCAGCTACTATCGGCTGGTGAGTAGCAGCCCAGTAGTACTGGCACTTGCATTGACGCTTCCAGCACTTGCTGAATGTTGCTCGCATCAAGTTCGATGATCACATCTTCAGGGCGCACTGGCGCACGTTCGGTGTCAGCAGTATTCGTGCTTGCGGTATCCGCTGTCAGCGGTTTGCCGGTGCGAGGATCAATGATTGACATGGGTAAACTCAGCTTCGCAGAAAAATAATTGCTTATGATATGCAGGCAGTCACCGCCATATTCAAGCCGGAACGATGCTAATCATGTAAATCTGAAGAGAAGGCTAGGCCAAGAGGAAAAATATAGGCGCAAGCACTGCTCTAAAGGAGTTTATTAGCACTTTATATCGCCAGCTCTTGGGGGTAGCTTCGACGAGACGGTGACGCCAATACGGGCAGCGAGCGATAGCATCACCACTTAGTCTCGTAAGCTTTATCGCTAGCCTTGCTGCATTTGTTTTCCTAGCCAACTAGCGATGAGAGGAAGCATCGCTACGATCAAGAAAACACGCAGCACATGGTGGGCTGCCACCATGGCGGGATCTATGGACAACGCAAGCGCTACGACGCCAAGTTCCGGCGCCCCCCCAGGTAAATAGGATAAGAACAAAGGTGTGTTGTCCAACCCTATAATGGGCGCAAACAACAGGGCTGCAGCGAAGGAGCCAAAGGTAAGGAGTACACCGATCACCGCCGCTAGCCAGCCATCTTTTAAAATTTGTGGGAGGGAGTAATTCGCGAATCGCGCTCCTACTCCTGCGCCAATGACAATCTGTGCTGCGCTGGAAAGCAAGGGAGGGACATGCACCGTTAAAAGATCAGTCGCGTGCAGTAATCCCGAGCTGAGTAATGGAATCAATAGCATCGCTGAGGGAAAGTTTAATCGCCAGGCTAGCCAGCCGCTAGTTATCGCCACCAGGGCCAGGATTCCATGGTTAATAGGATCGATTGCTTCCGCGTGAGTGAAGCTTGCAAGACTAGCGTCAGCGAGGTTAATGCCGGACGTCGCCTGGATGATGATGGGTGCTGCAATTAGCAATACCACTAGGCGCGCGGTATGACAAAGGGCAACACGGCTGACTTCGGCTCGGTAATTCTCTGCCAAAACTGAAACGACTGAGAGTCCTCCGGGTATGGCGGAGAACAAAGCAGTTACTCTATCCATTTTCCCGAAGCGATAGAATATTTGATAGGCAATGAAACAAAATGCCAGCGATAACACACTCATGACAATCAGGCTTATGGTCCAGTCCCCGGCTTGTCGTACGACTTCTGGGGTAAAACTGGTGCCTAGCATCGTGCCGATAGCGACCATAGCGTAACTGCGCCAAGGGTTTGGAAAACGAGGCTGAAAAGACGTCGTCTGAGTGCACAAGAGTGATGCCGTTAGGCTGCCCAGTACCCATGGCAACGGTAGAGAGAGTGCAAAAAAAGCGAGTCCGCCTAACGTGCCGATGCCAAAGGTAATGCCTCCTCGAAGTTGAGGAGGCATTTGTTTAATTAGATTCATGGCTAGCGCGGCGAGAGCGGAAGGCTTTTAATGCGGGGGCTCCAATTAAAACAAGCAGCATTATGATGAAAAGAGCAAGAGCAATGGGCCGCTCCATCATATATTCAAAAGGCCGGCCACCGGACACCTGTAAGGTGCGCACGACTTCTCCTTCCATCATGCGGCCAAGCAGTAAACCGATGACTGTTGCCGCGACGGGATAGTTGTTTTGTCGCATGAGCCAGCCAAGCCCTGCAAATGCGGCAACGGTTAGTGGCCCAGCGATAGTGCCAGTTATGCCATAGCCGCCCCAGGCACACATTGCTAATACACTGGGCACTAGGTAAGCCAAGGGAACGCGCACCACCATGCCCAGTAAGCGCAGGCTAAGTAATCCCAGAAATGCGAGAAGTACTACTTGGCCCAGATTGCCGAGAATAATCGAATAGACGATATCGGTCTGGTCTCTTATAAACGATGGCCCACCAATAATGTTGTGAAAAGAGAATGCGGCCAGAAGCACGGCAGTCGCAGCCCCACCAGGAATGCCAAGCGCTAATAGCGCCGTCATTGAGCCTCCCTCCGAGCTGGAGTTCGCGGACTCGGCCGCCACGACACCCTCGGGTGCTCCTTGGCCGAACGCTTCAGGCGTTTTCGACGTTCGCTTGGCCTCACCATAAGAGACCAGATTAGCTACCGATGAGCCCACGCCTGGGATGGCGCCGATCACTGCGCCGATGAGGCTACCTCGTAGTAAGATGCCGGGATGGCGAAATGTCTGCCCAACGCCTTTAAGAATAAGCGCAAAAGATATATTACGTTGAGCCTCATTTTGTACCAGAAATGAGCTTCCTCTCAGGCGTAACAACTCAGAAGCGGCGAAGATGCCGATCATGGCGGGTACTACTGGGATGCCATCAAGGAGGTAGGGGTTGCCTATCGTCGTGCGCATAATACCCGTCGTGGACATACCAATTTGACTGAGCATGAGCCCCAGGAAGCCAGCCAGCAGGCCCTTGGCCATACTGCTATCGTTGAGTGTCGCGATGAGGGTTAATCCCCACAGCACCACCACGACCATTTCCAGCGGGCCTATCTTAAGTACAAAAGCAGCCAGTGGATTGATTAACAACATCAGCAGGCTATAACCCACGAAAGCGCCCACAACTGAAGCGCACAGGCCCAGTCCCAGGGCTTCATTGTGTTGTCCCTTTCGCGCCATAGGGTATCCGTCAAATGCCGTCGCAATTGACGAGGATGACCCAGGGATGTTCATAAGAATAGCGGTTACCCCGCCACCGTAGGCACCGCCAGTAAATATGGCGGTTAAAAACAGCATGGCTTGAAGAAAATCCATACCAAAGGTCACGGGCAAGAAAACGGCCATGGCCATGGAAATTTGCAGCCCGGGAATCGATCCAAAAACGAGACCGATTAATAAGCCCGGAATAACCCAAAGCCAAGGGCTTAGATCAGTAAAAAGATGGGAAAACGCCTGAGATAATGCGAATTGATCAATCATGTTAAAGCACTAGTGTGGTCATTGGGTAAGGGAAGAGAGAGCCAAAGCCCTTGACGAGAAAAACAGTAAACAAAAGTGCGTACAAAGGCGGTTGCCATTTACCTTTACTCCCACACATAAGAATGCCAACCCAGACGAAAACAAAAGTAGCAACATCGAAGCCGACATTGGTTAACGCAAAGCAGAAGACGGCAAATCCTGCGAGAAGCAGTATGTCGCCCCATAACGATGGTTTATCCGTACTGCTGGATGAGGGAGCTGGAACTGGCTTCAGCAAGATTTTAGCGACAATCCCAATGGACAGAAGGCCGATGATTATCGCGGTGGGGGCCACTACCACCAGATTGTTCAGCGTTGTGGAAGCCTGAGTAGCACTCCAGGTAATAAAGCCCGCTATAGCCAGTACAAGGCCTAACAAAAAGGCATGTGTTGCAGAAATCTTTCCTGTCACCATTTTATAGCGCCTCCACATTGAAATAATAATGGGACCAAGCGTAAGTTGGTCCCGTGACGATTAAGCGAAAAGCATTAGTGCACATGTGCCAGCATTGAAATCATTTATTCTTCTGATGTGTATTGCTTCAAAATTTCAAAGTTGGACTCAATGATCTCTGTCGTACGTTCAGGACCAAGCCACTCTGCACCAATATCCTGGGCTTCTAGTCGGCTAACGAACGCTTCATCTTGCAGCGCATTGTGATAGGCATCGACCATTTGTTGGAATGCTTCGGGGTTGCTCTCTTTAAAGTCAGCATGCGCGGCAAGGCCTCGCATTGATCCTGCAAGCACCGGAACCGGCTCGTGACCGCTCTCTTCAAGCGCTGCATTAAGCGTTGGTGCATCCCAGTCCTCCGATGCGGTATCAGCCGCGAGGGCAAGAGGACGTATATATTCCTGGATTGATAGCGTGCCGTCTGCAGCTAATACGGTCATGTCTACCTGCCCGCCAGCGACCGCCGTGCGCGCAGCGCCACCAGACTGATAGGTGACAATGTTGACGTCTGTTTTATCGAGACCAAAGGCCTCAAGAGCCAGTTCAAGGTTGATAGCGCCGGTCGAGCCAGGTACGACAGAAACTCTAAGTTTTCCTGGATTTTCCTTGGCTGCCGCCATGAAATCCGCCAGCGTTTCATAAGGCGTATCAGCATTAACGGCGAAAAGATCGTAATCATTCCACTGCCCGTTAATGAATGCGAAGTCTGACAAATCATAAGTGGCATCAAAGCCAAGAATCGCATTAGAGACGTAAGGGTGGATTGAAGAGGCAAGGAAATAGCTGCCATCAGCAGGCATGTTGTGGAAGTAAGTATGACCTACGTGACCACCGCCGCCATTCTGATTAATGACTGAAATCGGCGTGCCCAGGTCTTCCTGGAGCCGTTGAGCCAGCGCGCGAGCGGTGCGGTCAGCGGACCCGCCAGGGCCAAGCGCAACAACGAACGTGATTTTCTGTGTTGGCCAGCTTTCCTGGGCTGCGGCGGTGAGGGGGGTAATTGCAGCTGCCAGGGAGAAACCCAGCATAGCTGTAGCGATGACTTTCTTCTTATCGATCATGGTGGTCACTCCGCTTCATCATAGACAATTGTAAGACAATCATTTGTGCGTGAATATAGAAGTACATATAGTAGTTCCTGTCAATCCTCGGATATATAAACAAAAGATCTATTTTTTCAGATGTTTTTTGGAAATTATTGAAAATTATATAGAGTGTGTTGTCTTCGGAGGATAAATATTTTGTCTACAATAAAAGAAGAAACGCATGGTTTGGCAGCTGAGCGAGTGGCTAGTGGCTTGTACGATGAAATACTTAAAGGGCAGCTGCAGGCTGGGACTCGTCTTGGAGAGGTCGCGTTGGCTGAGCGCTTTTGTGTTAGTCGGGGGCCGGTGCGTATGGCGCTCAAAAGCCTTAGCGAGTGTGGGCTCGTTACTATCGTGCCGAACAGTGGGGCGCACGTGCGTGAAATGCGGTACGAAGATGCCCGGGCGATCTACCAGGTCAGAGCTGCTCTTGAGGCTGAAGCCGCCATGTTGGCGGCCAGTCGTGCTAATGCATCCACTGCCGATGAATACCTTACGTTACTGCAGTTACATGCCAGTCAAGTGACATCTCATCCTGAGGGAGCCTATCTTCAGGAGTCTGAGGAGTGTGATTTTCATTTAATTACCGCACGAATGTCCGGTAATCCACTCATTCAGCGTTATTTAACCCACGAGCTTCGCCCGCAGCTAACCCTGTTAAGAAATAAGCATCGGCATGTTACAGGGCGTGGAAAAATCGCACTTTATGAGCACGAGCGCATAGCCTCAGCTATCTCGGAAGGTGATGTGGAGGTGGCGGGCTTATTGATGAGGCGGCATATACAGAGCAGTTGGGAAGCGCTTGAAGAGCAGTTGCCCAAGAGAGATGCCCTTAATTAAACAGTGATTGGGCGATAACCACACGGCTCAGGCAATGCTATGTCCGGCCTTGGCCTGCACTAGAGAAGGAGTGTATATGAAGACGGTGATTCTTGATGATTGGGAAGGCTGTATGAAGGAGCACCCTGCCGTATCTCGCTTGCGCGAATTCTCTGAGGTATCGGTCTATGGTGATGTGCCTGCCTTTGAAACCCTGGTGAACCGGCTTCAAGGAGCCGATGCGATTATCCCGCTCAGGGAGCGCACCTTGATTGATCGAGACCTTATCGCGGCTTTACCTGACCTAAAGCTGATCGCCCAAACCGGTACGGGGCTGGCTCATGTGGATAAAGCTGCAGTGGACGAAGCGGGGATTTCCATTGCAACGACGCCGGGTGGGTCTACGGCGGCGGTAACCGAGATGACCTTTGCGTTTTTGCTTAATCTCACCAAGCGGATTGTTGAGGTAGATCGTCGGATGTCCACTGGAGAGTGGCCAACGATTGTTACCAGTAATTTGAGCGGTAAAACCATTGGTCTGATTGGTCTGGGCAAGATTGGTTGTGCCGTGGCGAGAATGGCACAGGCCTTTGGTATGCGAGTCATTGCATGGGGCCCCAGGCTGACCCAGGAACGAGCCGTTCAGGTGGGAGTGGAGTACGTGTCATTAGAAAGCCTGCTCACCCAGGCGGACGCCGTTAGTATCCATGTAAGGCTTGTGCCTGAAACGGAAGGGTTACTGACGACGGAGCATTTTGAGCTAATGAAGCCTGATGCGATTCTGGTCAATACATCACGCGGGCCCATTATTGACGAAGCGGCGCTCATTGATGCTTTGCAGCGTAAGAAGATTGGTGGGGCGGGGCTTGATGTTTTCTGTGAAGAGCCGCTACCGCAGCATAATGCCTTTGCGGCATTGGATAATGTCATGATAACGCCGCATATGGCATGGAAGACCGAAGAGACCTTTTCGCGTTTTCTCAATGGGTCGGTTGATAATATCCATGCGTTTTTTGTAAAGGGAGAGCCGCAAAATATCGTTAGTATTTCCCCTGACAAGAAAAAAGAAGGCGTGTAACCGGCCAATGAGTCTCGGCGCTAATTTTGGGGGCTTGGATGTACAGTTAGGTTGCCTGAGTCAGCCCGGTAAGTTGCTTATGTGGCTTGTTGGGAGCTGTGCTTTGGTTTTTCGGTAAGGGTATTCGATGTCGAGCGTCGGCGTGATGCGCTCGGCATAACGGTGTGCGGTGGCGTAGTGCTGGGGAGATGCGAAGAGAGGGGAGGGTAAACGCAAAAAGGCAAATCAGTAAGTAACTGATCTGCCTTTTAAAATATTGGTAGCGGGAGACCGGATTTGAACCGGTGACCTTCGGGTTATGAGCCGGATTGATTTGATTTCCTTAGCATTGCTTTATTTGTTGTTATTTATCCAAAATGCCCGCTATATAAGAATTTTCGTCGGTTTTTGAAATACTGTCTAGGTAATTTAAGGTCAATTTCGCACGCTAAAGAGTGTCACAAAATAAAATGTAAAATTTACAGCATAAATGACCGTTAGGCTGCTGCTGAGGCCGGCCGCGGGTTAGCCGGACTCTGAAACCGGCGAGACTGGCATCATAGGTTTTGTCAGAACAGATTGTTTGGTATGCCAGTTCCCGTGAGATGGCGCTGGGCGGATGTTCCAGTTGTCGGGCGATGGTTCGGATTTAGTAGTGACCCCGCATCTGCATGATGGCGGCTCGGTCTTCAGTAGAGAGGTCGCAATAGCAGTGAGTCGTGGCAAAACCATACCGGAGGATCAGATATTGCATTTGGTCATTGAGACCGCCAACCCAGGTGCGAATAGTCAACGGCATCTTATTGGTGATACGGCTACAGTGGAAGCAGCTTGAAGCATTCGATTGATGAGTTTATTATATCTGAATTGATATAAATCTATGGCAGTCAAGGAGCCAGCGTGGCGCGCAAGAAACCTGTTGCATTCGTTGGAGACTCGAAGGATCGGCTGCGCGACTTCTCTCTGGACGCCAAGCGAGAAGCGGGGTTTCAGATAGACAAGATTCAGGCTGGAGGCTAGCCGGACGATTTCCGCCCAATGCCAAGCGTTGGCCCTGGTGTCATGGAAATCCGCATTCGGGAACACAACGGGGCCTTTCGGGTCTTCTACGTGGCCAACCGGGGCGACGCGGTATTTGTGCTCCACTGCTTCCAGAAGAAAACCCAGCAGACCGCCAAAAAAGACATCGACTTGGGCAAGCAGCGATACAAGGAGCTGCCCTGAGCCCAACCGCCAAGCGAGGTTAGAAAATGGCCATCGAGTATTACGACAGTGTGTGGGACGCCATCGAGGACACTCCTGAAGAGGCGCTAAACATGCGGCTGCGCTCCGAACTCATGGCGAGGATTGCTGGCCGTGTAAGGGAGTGGGATATTACTC
This sequence comes from Halomonas sp. AOP22-C1-8, assembly GCF_052378905.1. Classification (NCBI taxonomy): domain Bacteria; kingdom Pseudomonadati; phylum Pseudomonadota; class Gammaproteobacteria; order Oceanospirillales; family Halomonadaceae; genus Halomonas; species Halomonas sp. AOP22-C1-8. Next base: position 18,536 of record NZ_JBQSYD010000034.1, read on the forward strand.
AGAAACAGGCTGCACATCGTCTGGGAATCACCCAACCACGCCTCAACGACTTGCTGAACGGTCGTATTAATAAGTTCAGTCTCGATTCTTTGGTCAACCTGACGGGGCCAGCTAACTTCCATCTCGAACTGGAGATTGAAGACGAGAAGGAAGTAGCCGCCTGAGAGTGACCAGATAAACTGGGTTCAGCTAGACAAGTGAAGAAATTCCTGGCCTCAGTTCACTTGATGAGCTTTTAGCGACTGACTGCCTCTCAAAGGCTAAAGCAATCTGGTTTGCCCGGGAGCGATAAACTTATACCCCATAGCCTTATAGCCTTTCTCACGCTTTCGGAACATTCGCTCAAGCATAGGCAGGCCAGTATCCAAGTAATCATAGACAGTGACTTCTAGTTTGCCTTCGGTGTCTCGATGGAGTCTGCCTGCATACTGTGACAGCGTTCCTTTCCATGCGATGGGCAGAGCTAAAAACAGGGTGTCCAGTCGAGGCAAGTCAAAGCCTTCTCCAATGTATTTCCCAGTTGCAACGATGACTTGAACCCTATGCAACTCTTTTTCTGCCAACTGGCGCTCTTTGACGCGCATCCCACCACGTAAGATAACTGACGATATGGATTCAGCATCCAGCAGTGTCGCCAAGGTCTCGGCATGTTCTCGTCGTTCCGTCAGCACAAGGCAATTTGCTTGGTTGTGCGCACAGCTTGCAACATCCTGAACAATGGCCTCATTTCGGGCGCTGCTCTGGGCAAGCCAATGGTAAACCGATGCGATATGGGGCCGCTCATTAGGCTGGCAGATGTGGGTGGGTGGCGTTTCGTGATGCTCTCGAACAATGACGTGTTGGATAAATCGGTTACTGTGGTGCGCCTGGGCTTTGTGACGAATGGGCCCTGCAACCATCAACATGATTTTTTGGTGGCCATCCTGACGATCAGGCGTTGCTGTCAAACCAATGACGTATCGAGCGCTGACCTCATTAAGCAACATCTCGTAACGTGGCGCTGAGATATGATGGCATTCATCGATGATGACTTGCCCGTACTCCTTGACCTGCTTCGAGACTGTATTGTCTTTCTTATTGATCAAGCTTTGGTAAGTGGCAACGTCGACCTGCCCAGTAGGTTTCTTTTTACCGCCGCCAATTACACCGATGAGCGCACCCTCAAGGAAGGTGTCGAGTCGCTCCTTCCATTGATCAAGTAGCTGACGACTGTGCGTGAGGATCAGTGTGTTGACTTGCCGCCTGGTTATCACGCCAATAGCCGTTACGGTTTTACCGAAAGCGGTCGGTGCATGAAGTATTCCGGTATCGTGTTGGATAAGTGCCTGCACCGCCTTGTCCTGGTCGCTACGCAGCGTTGCTTTTAGGCTGACTCCAGGTAAAAACTGGCCTGATATTCTACGGTCATCAATGTCCACCGTGATTCCCTGTTTCAGCAGCAGATCTTGAAGCTCATCCAAGCAGCCTCTGGGAATAGAAAGATAACCTTGCTCAATATGGGCGCATGATATGTAGCGAGGGATGCCATGCGTCGAGAAACGAAGCGACTGTGTTTTGAAAAATACAGGATTAGCAAAGCTGGCCATTCGCTTTATTCGTGTCGCCAATGTTCCTGGAATGCCTGATAACTTTATATAAATGTGACTGGTCAGGATGAGCGTGATGCTTTCAGGACATCCAGAAAGCTTCTCTGTATCAACCGGTAACGTTGACTCCCAAGGCAACACAGTATCTACAGTCACACCGGAATTAGCCTCATTGCCGATCAGCTCTTCAAGTTGAGCTGATGCAAGTGTCTGTTGCTGACTGAGCAGTGCCCATTGATCCGGGTATGGCGCAAAGTTGTCGTCGACGAAGACGGTGCATCCGCGACTTCGCGCCTCGTGTTGAAGCGGCAGGGCAATCAGATTGCCAAACCCACCATCAGGCATGGTGTCTTGGTTGGGAAATAGCCGATCATAGGAGTCGAAGGATAAGCCTGGATGAAGCTCCATGGCCTTATCCAACAATTTGAATCCCAACCTCCTCGCTGACGAAGCTTGAACAGCTTCTGAAAAGAAAACCCATAGATGGGCACCCGCACCGGACCGAGAAACCTCCATAAGATAGGGTACGCCTTCACCACGACAGGCCTGGGCTAGTGCACGAACATTCGCTTTCCAGTCCCCCTTATCAAAATCCGCCGCCAGCAAGTAACAAGAGCTATCCGGCAGTAAAGGGTAAAGGCCGGTCACATGTTTGCCAGACAGGTGGTCATAAACTGCATCAAAATCGAGGGGCTTGAAATTTTTGTGTCGACATTCTCCGCACTTGATCCTTGGTTTCTGACAGATGACCGGCATCCACTCGTTCGCACAAGCGACAGCATAGCCGGAACGACCGCCGGAACTCTGCCAGCGAACCGCATAAACATCCTGCCTGCCTCGAAAGAGTTTTCGGTATACTTCAACTTTCTGGCCAGGGGTGAGTAGCGGTAAATCATGTCGGTTTGCAGAGCGATACAGCTCTTGCTTTCGAGAAAGGAGAGCAGCCTTTTCTTGTTCAAGCTCTGATAGTCTCAGCTCAATAGTGACGAGTTCTTGATCTGTGCGGATACCTACCTCGTGCCCAGTAAAGCTATAGGGGTCTACGGTTTAACAGGTTAGAGACGCTTATTTGTAGTCTAGCTTATCGTCAGCACTCGGCTGACAGACCACACTCGTCACCATAAAAATTTACGGCGATCTATTTTGATATAATAGTAATGCATTGGACTGACAACACTGAGGCATGGTGTGACAAAGTTGGTAATATCGAAGATCAAATCCCCTTCCGGAGCGCTCGCTGAGATCGAGCGAGTCAACATTAACATTGCCAATCAATTGCCCGTGTCGTCATGGCTGGATGCTGAATTAGCCGGTACCTTACTTGCCTACCATCCCGTTTCTGTGCAAAAGGTATCGAGGCATTACGAAGTGGTCAGTGGATTTCGCGCGTTTCATGCCGCTAGTGCCTTACTGGATCCAGAGGCCTCCATCTCGGTAGGCATCACAGATGCTCACGAATCTGATCTGGTCAGAGGAGCGTTGTTTGAGCTTATTAGCCATAGCCTGATGCACTGTCCTGAGGCTGTGGATGCGAAAGAGCGCGTCTATCGACAGTTAAAAGAGCTCTCCATTACGCTGCGTAAGACGCACGGCATCAAGGTGCCTAAGAGTCTGTCCACACGCAATCTAAAGGCATTAATGGGATTAGAAGAGCGCCGCATCACGCATTCAAGGAAGCGGAAGTCAGAACTCCAGCGGATCATGGAGTCCCAATGACATGGTGATCCAGGCGGATCTAGAGCAACTGGTAACATTGAGTGGCGTGGAGCTTTCCTGCCTGGAAGAGTTGTTTGCGCTGCTTAAAGCGCCGGATGATCTAACCCACCTTCGTCTGGTGTTGGAAAACGTGAACCGTGCTTTACAGGCAGTTCAGGGAACCCAAAGAATTCGGGAGGATCTTGATGATGCGACCGAGAAAAAGGAGGAGAAAGACCTCTTTCATTACCTTCCTGTCATTACCCAGATTACCGCCGTGCTAAAGGGATGTGATCGCGAAAGCTGTCCAGAGACGTGGTTAGATCAGTCGGGGAAGCAGCGCGGCATTATCAATGACCACCCTGAGTGGGCGATGCTGATTCTTACCCCCGATGCTGAGTGCTATGGCAATGATGCGTATTGGCAGCATGCCGGTGTAGTTATGGCGTGCTCAGCCGTTCAGCGAAAGCGGCACCAAGCACATATCGGCTCCGAAATCACCGCTGCTTGTCGTGATATCCGGACGATTGGCAATGGCAAGAAGTCGCTCGGGCTGTTAGTAGAGATTGAGATGGACACCACGCTTAAAAGCTACCATCAACAATATCTGCTGAAGAGCGACGAGATCCTCGAGCCGCTGTCGGGTATCGAGCTGCTCGTTCGAAAAGTACTCGACCATAAGGGAAAGACGAGAGACGGTGGAGGTGGGGGTGGCCACCCGGCCCGAACGATCGAGCGGCGCGTTGATGTGTCGGATTCGGATGACGAGGAAAATGAGGGGCCAGAAAAGTCGATGCAACTGTTGGAATCGGCCGGTGACGAGCAGGCGCAGGGCCGTCAGCGTGCCGCCGGTTTGCACCCCAAAGAATCCCAGACACTGCGTGCTGTTTCCTTCACGGAAAGTAAAGCATCACCGACATTAGGGTTTGATCTAAGGGACTTGATCCGGCGCCAGAGCAGCCGTATCCAACATATCAGCCAGTCCAACCAGAGGCTTCCTTTTCGCTACGCCAGCTTAAGTCGGGTCGAGCTATCGCTGGCAGCGAAAGCAGCTTTCGAGCTATTTACGGGCCGAGGCCGCTTTGAAAAGCGTGATGACGAAGATGTCTATGCCGGTCTACTGCTGCTGTTGATGATCTGGCTTGGACGTCCCGTCGAGCAGATTCTGGGGATGCGGGTCTATAACCATCGACATGAGCTACCGAAACACCGCAAGGACGTACTCGCTTTTTTGATTGAAGAGCACGCCTTTGTGCTCCCCATTCCGTCGCCGGAGTGGCGTAACAGTCTCCAGGACGACGCAAAGAAACTGCTCTTTACAGCCGGTGGGAGCACGCCTGCATTGGTGGATGAGGTAGTGGTGGTCGCCAGTCCCGTGCGGATGGGGAAGTTTATCTCGCGCCTCAGCTTGGTGCGGAAAAGTCGGACAAAATATCGCGAACTGTTTCCCGAATGGCGTTATGGCGGCATTGAGGAGGCAATGCGAGCGGCGGTTTCAAAGATCAACCGCGCCCACCGTATGCGGCTGACACCCCGTCGCATCAGTCAAGCGCTGTTCGATGAGATCGTCGGCCACTCCAGCGATTGGGTCGATGCTTACCTGTTGACCGGGCACCGTTTCACCGTCGCTGACGTGGCCGCACATTATTACAGCGTGCCGGCTGGCTATCTTGAGACACTCTATCATGCTGCTGCTGTTTCGCTGCGCAACAGCATTTATCAGTACCTTAGCGTAGAAGAAAAGCATTACTACGCCTTCAAACAAGTCGTTCAAAACAGGGGCGACCATGGCAGTAAGCTGAACCTCAAACCGATATTGCTGACACGCTTGGTCAAACACCTGAAAGGCGAACTGCGGGCAGCTAGGCGCCTTCAGCCTGGGGAGGAGACTTGGCGGCAAACGCATAATCATTACGTGGCTTATATCGCTTTCTGGTTACTGTTCGCAACGGGCTACCGTGCTGTCAATGACTTGATTTTTCGCTGGCGGGAAATCGACTTTGCGTCCGGTTTTCTGGCCATTTCCGACAAGGACGACGAAGCGATGAGTCAGGCACGGGTGGTTTGGCTGTTGCCGGAGTTGCGTGATCAAATACGCCAGTATGCGAGCCACTTGGAAGTGCTACAGGCCCGGTTTTATCAACGTGCGTCTCTTTACGAGCACCTCGAAGCAGTGTTGAGTGAGCCTCAGCCAGACGTGCCGCTGATGTTTTTTATCAGTGACAGTTGGCAGATGGTTCAGCTTTCTCCAGAGAATCTGCGGCGCCACGTACCGCTCTTTACGCTGCCAGTCAACGCAAGTCGGCACTATCTTCGCAGTGCTTTGCGTGCTGAAGGGGTTCGTGGCGAACTGGTTAATGCCTTTATGGGGCACGCTCAACAAGGGCAGGAGCCGTTTGGCGCTTTCTCTACCTTGACCCCCGTGGAAATGTTTCGGGAGCTAGCGCCTGTCCTCAGTAAAATGCGCCGGGAAGCGGGATGGACAGTGCAGCAGGGGCTAGCGGATGACTGATCATGTCGAGGAAGTTTGGAGCGGCTGGAAGCTAATACAAGTTCCGGAAGGGGCAGGTGGTGCCGAGGCACGCCATCGGCAGCATCTGCTAAATAGGCGTCGTCACCAAATGGCAGTGCTGGAACTGCTACAGGAAACGCACCCTGGCCTTGTCCGCGGTGAATCGGATGTCAGCGTGCCGACGGATATCGCCCAGCAGTGGGAAGAAGCCCTACAAACCGGTGACAACCGTTCAGTCGTCGAAATTCGCAACAAGGTTAACTTCTTATCACTGGGGCTGTCGCGTGGGCAGCGTGAGTTGGGGTGGGACGTGCGTGTTCCAGCGCCGCTGCACCTGGTCAGGCCAGCGGCGAGTCCTTTTACGCCCTTGTCCTTCAAAAATTTAAGCGATTACCGTGACTGGTGCCAGGATGCCGATCATGAGATTCAGCAGCCAGACTTTCAGGCGCTTCTTTGGCACGGCAATGGAAAAAAGGGACACCGTCGGCTTGAGCCTGAAATGATCAGTTGGGGGCTGTTTCTTTATTGTGTGATTGCCAATGACGGCCTGCTGGGCAGCAAGCACCTGAACTCACTACCATTGGCCACCACTACATTGGCAGTGCACGGGGCTTCTGCCTGGTTGGTGCTGCATGAGACAGTACCGGAAGGCATGCCAAAATCGAAACGGGTGTTGCCACGTAGCCGTTGGCTGTTGGGAGTGTCGGCCTTAGCGGTGTTGATGCGCCACATTCAGCATCTTGGCCACCCTGGCGAGAAGTGTGGCGGTTATCAGCAGGCGAGGACTTATACCCAGACGGCTTGGCTGCATTTCTGTGGCGCTTTAAAGACTGAGCCGGTGTCACTTCCGACGTTTAGCGAGCATGCCTCGACCGCCTTTCGCTTACATGTACCGGCTTATATCGTGAACAGCGCACACGGCAAACACCCAAGCACGTCAATTGCTGAAGAGCGTTGGCATCAGCTGCTCACCGGTGGGTACGTAAAGCATGCCAAGCCAAAAGCCGAGCAGGAGGATGTGCTTCCAGGAGAAGGGTCCGGGCTAACGCCAATGGTGACCGAGCGTTGTGAGCGGGACCAACCGTTATATGAAGGGCGTGCGCTGCTGAAATCGTTACACGATACGCTCTATAAGCGTCGTAACCAGAAACGCCTCAGGTTTCGAGACCTTTCTCGCGAGCTGGAAAGTGCCATTGTTGCTTCTCAGCGTATGGCTCCCACCGTTGAATGCCTGTGTCGCTGGCTGCTGTTCTTGCATCAGAAGCAGAAGCGAAAGCAGTCGACGCTGTACAAGTATCTCGGTGTAAGCATGCCGCTTCTGCAGGCTTTGGGGGAGACGCCGGTTGATCAGGACCGGATGGATGCGCTCATTGAGGCCTATCAGTTCGTGGTCGAACAGGCCAAGACCGAGAAAAACCGCCACTACCGTTGGGCGGTGTTGCGCTCATTCCATTCTTTTCTCGTGATTGATCAAGGACTGGCCAATATCTCTATGGTGCTTGTTGACGGTGGGATAACTGTCGCGCATCACGCCGATGCCAATTGTCTGTCAGAGGATGAATATCGTCTGATAGCTAGCTTTCTGGCATCCCACTCGGCAAACATCATGGGGCAAATTCGCTATTGGATATTTGTGCTTGGATTTCGCGCTGGTCTCAGGATAGGAGAAGCACTTTCCATTCAGCTAGATGATGTCTTGCTCCATCAAGAGGTGCAGGATACTGACGTTACTCTTCTGGTTCGTAACAACGAGTATGTGGGGGTTAAGAGCCATGATTCACGGCGGCAGCTTCCGCTTCATTATCTGCTGACAGACAGCGAGCTGGAAGCATTCAAGGCCTTCATCGCCAATCGACAAGAGGTGACCCTTCACGGTCGTGTCATGCTGTTCGGTGAGGGGAGTGGTTCGGTGGCACCGCTACACGATGATGAGGTGCAGGCAGAGATCCACGAAGCCATGCGACGTATCACCGGGGATTACAGTCTGCGCTTTCATCACCTGCGTCATTCACTGGCTAATTATCTGTTGCTCTCTTTTCATGGGGTGGAGATACCCTGGACAGCGCCTTCCCATCATGCTTTTCTTTGGGACAAGGTCGCTGAGGGTCCCACGCGATCAGGGCTGTACTTTATCGCGCAGCTGATGGGGCATGCGTCGCCCGATGTGACATTACGAAGCTACTTGCACTTTACCTGCCTGCTCCATGACCATTACTGCCACAAGCAGCCCTCCTCGATGGAGAGCTGTATTCTGAGCCACGCAATTGCTCAGTTGGAACCCTTGACCAACGTGCTCCAAATCAAGCCGGCGACCCTGCGTAAATGGAAAGAGCGTTTCGGCGAAAAACCGCCACGTTGGCTAAAAAAGGCCTTTCCCAAATGTTCTGTGATAGACGTAGCTCAGCAGGCATTTGCCCCCTATCCTGAATTGCCAGCCAAGATACTGCTTGAGCGCCAAGGTCTGAGCCAGCTATCGCTGGAGCAGGTTGCCGCCGCGCTGGATGCTTTGTATCAACGCGATTTTGACAACGTTGAGCATATCTTTAATTTGTGTAAAGGCGAGGCAGAGCGGCTAACGTCTTGCGCGCGGCGGGTTCTAACAGCGCGTACGCGGCAGGGGATGAGCGCGTTTCGTCACTACCGGATGACGAAAGGTAAGCAGCCAGCACCGAATGATTTTGCCCACCCACGCCTGGCAATGCCGCGCTCGCTGACGGAACGCCCAGTGGCGAATACGATGTACCAAGCCATCTGGTCGCGGTGGTTTAGCCATCATCCGGATGCATTGCGTAGGCATCTTCGTTTTTTCTACCGCTACCACCGTGCCACCGACGGTCATGTATGGATTCGCGATGCCGATGAAGGCTTGGCCTTTGTGAGTTGGGTGCTGGGTCTGGATGCTCGCATCAGAGCAGTCGTTGAGGTGACACCCAGTACGCGATCGTCCCTGTCTGAGAAGCAGCAGGTTAGCGAATGGAAGAAGCGATTACCCTCGCATCAACATAAGGTGGAATGGCAATCGAAGGCACCAGGAAACCGCTATTCAAAGCCGGTGGGTACGGGCAGCGTTACATTCTATGTTGTTAATAAGAATAAGCGCTCTCGAAGTGGCTACCCCGTGCGCTATGTGCTGGTAATGGCTTGTATCGTTATGGCGGCGGTGGCCAGAAAAACATGATCACATCATGCCGGTGGTTGCCCAGCGCAGTCCTACCAGCTTCGCGGGGTAGTTCGTACATGACATTTATGTCTGCTGAAATAAAAGGGCTATCGTAAGCGTTGAAATAACGATTCCTAATGGAAGAGAGTATGAAAATGCCTGAAGACCTGATGAGTAGCGTTTTTCCCTACCGGGCGTTTGACTTGCGTGACCGTTTCCCACAACCGTTAGAGATTTTCCTAGAAAAATGTAACCCACCCGCTTGTTACATTCCCTATACGCTTTGCCATTGTTGGCTCTTAGGATGAGTAACAAAAATGCTGCTGTCGGCTCGGGCTTGGTGGCCAGCTTAAGGGTATACGGCGTACCGGATGTAAGCTGCCGCATTGATTGCTTTCGGCCTATTAACTATGATTGAAAATTAATCACCTACTTGGAAATGCATATCAATGAATGATGCCAGCCCACTGACCCTCGAAGCCGATAAGTACTGCCAGACCGGCTGGGAGCCTGCTGTCAAAATGTACAAGGAAGAGCGCTCTATGCGCTCAGTGACCAAGATCGTGGTCAAGGGTGCTGGATGTTGTCTTCTTCCGCGAGCTCTCTTCTCAGCTAGTGGTTGCGAGTGATGAACAAAGCTTAATCAAGAACGTCATTACTCGATTTGAGGGAAGCAAGTTGGTGATTGAGCAAGAAGGCGTCTCTATCAGTGGTGGTGGCCGCAGCATCAATGTCTCCGGTAACGGCAATATCATCGCTGGTGGCAATATTTACATCAGTGGCGGTCGTGGTAAGCAGACAATGCGGTTCCCTGGCTCAGTAGGAGATTTCGCTATCGACCAAGGCCTTTGCTTAATCGGGATCACAATGCCTGAAGCACCACTGATCCGTGTGAAGTCGAGTGGCAACGTAACGCTATATGACCTTGATCAGCCAGTGCTCGATGTTAGCGTGCAAGGCTTAGGCGACATAACGTCATTCGGACGTGTTGAACTATTGGATGCTGAAGTGGCAGGTTCGGGCGATGTTGATGCCAGCACTGGTATCAAGGGCGGCTAAACTGTCGGTTGCCGGTTCTGGAGATATTGATGCCTTCGTGACAGACAACGTAAAAGCACGTGTGGCAGGGTCAGGTGACATTGTGGTTCGAGGAAGCCCAGCAACTCGCGACCACAACGTCTTTGGTTCTGGCGATATCAAGTTCAAGAAAAAGTAGGAGGAGTTATTGATATGGGTACCAACTTAAAGACGCGATCCCTTACTGCCCATGTGCCTGAAGATATGGCTGCTCGTGTTGATGCTGCTGTTGGCCGATTGGAACGTTCCAAAAACTGGATTGTTAAACAAGCATTGGCCGACTGGCTCGATCAGGAAGAAGAGCGCAGCCGGTTGACCCGCGAAGCGCTGGCAGATGTGGACGCGGGGCGGGTCATTGATCACCAGGCGGTGCAAGCATGGGCCGATAGCTTAACCACCGACTCACCACTGCCGGTACCTCGCTGATGGAATTAGTGTGGACAAGCAAAGCGCTATCAGATTTAGAAAGGCTGTATCTGTTTTTGGCAGCCGTAAACCAAATAGCGGCTGCCAAAACAGTCCAGCACCTATTCATGACTTCGATTCTTTTTGATTGTGGCTGAAAATGCCATTTAGCTTATATAGCTATAATGGCCTCCAGAAAGCTAAAAGTAGAATCTTTCAAGTCTCTTACCTTATGTTTCTGCTTGAACCGCAGTGCTGTTACGGCCCGATTCTTTGACTTGGTAAAGTAAAGCATCGGTCATCGATAAACATGTATCCATCGTACAAGTGCTGGTAACCGCACAAATACCAATGCTAACCGTACAATAAAGTGAGGTGCCATTGTTCATGATCATAGGCGTTTCAGCAAGTTGCTGATGCAGACGGCTTGCAACATGGGTAGCGTCTGATGGGCTGGTTCGTGGCAGCATGACCATAAATTCGTCACCGCCCCACCGGCTAATCACATCGTACTGACGAAACACTCGACGGCAAAGCTCGATAAAGCATACTATGACGTTATCGCCTCCCTTATGACCGTACGTATCATTAATATCTTTGAAGTTATCTAGGTCAATCAGCATTAGTGATCCAGAAGGGCCTCCACGCTGAATCATAGCTATTTCTTGTTGAAAGCGTTCATCAAAAGCACGGCGATTTAGCAAGCCTGTTAATGAGTCGGTGGAGGATAATAGCTCTAATTCTTGACGTGTGGTTTGTAATTCACGAATCAGCGCTTCCTGTATACGGTGGCTGCGCATCAACTCCATATGGGCCATGACCTGGTTGGCCAATGCCTGGAGAGCAAAACGTTGGCGCTTTGTCAGCTCGCGAGGTTCATAATCAAGTGCACATAGCGTTCCCAGCGGATAACCATCTCGGCTTTTAAGTAGTGCACCCGCATAAAAGCGTAGGTGAGGCTTTCCTGTGACCAAGGGATTATCAGCAAAACGGGTGTCTTGCGTAGTATCCGGCACAACAAAAACGCCTGGCTGCAGCAGAGCATGAGCACAAATCGAGATATCGCGAGGTGTTTCTTGAACACCTAGCCCTTTTTCGGATTTAAACCACTGCCGATCACGGTCGATAAAATTGACGACCGCAATGGGAGTGTCGCAAATCAATGAGACCGCCTCGACAATTTCATCAAATGCGTCGTCTTTCCGCGTATCGAGAATCTGGTAATCTGCAAGCGCCTGAAGCCGACGTTCCTCATAGTCACCTGAACTAAGAGTCGATCTATGGTTCATAAGTGATCACCGAATCCAATTGGGCGATACAGACTCTCGAAAGACATAATTTTGAAAGCGAATAGGCAGATTTATCGCCATTACATAAGTGATCTGGGCAGTGGCTATACATATCAATTCCTTTTGTGTCCACTCTTAAATTTTGAAAATCATGTGCTTGGTGAATGCCTACAGGGCGAGCATATATTCCCTGACACCAGATAGTTGATGACAAAAGAAATATATTAGCAGGATAATAAAATGCATATCCTAAAGTTATTTTTTATTTTACTCGATAGCTTTTTGTATGATTTTTGTATAATTATGTTGTTTGCTTTTTACTGCCTCTTTTCCCAGATTGCTCACATGTTGCCCAAGAGATGAGCTGGCTTGCAGGCATAGGCTTGGCCACCCCATAGCCTTGGACAACGTTACAACCCATTCGCTGTAATGTTTCAATGTGTGCGTCGCTCTCAGCGCCCTCTGCGACGACCTGCTTGTGAAAGCGTTTGGCTAAATAGGTAATGCTTTCGACAATCGTCAGGTCCTCTGAGCGCTTCAGCATTCCCATCACAAAAGATTTGTCGATTTTGACTAAATCTATCGGCAAGTTACGAAGGTAACTTAATGATGAGTAACCTGTACCAAAGTCGTCAAGGGCGACTTTGCAGCCCATCTCACGGCATAAGTTTAATATTTTGGTCGCGCTGGATAAATCATCCAGTGCCGCTGACTCTAAAACTTCAATGCAGATGAAATTTGGTGGTACGTCAGGGTGCCTGGATAACGTGTCCCGCAGCATGTCAATGAACTGTTTATGCACAAGTGACTGAGGAGTTAGATTAATGCTAACGCTAATGCTGAAGCCCTCTTTTTGCCATACTGACAGCTGTGCTAGGGCTGTTTCCATAACCCAGGCATCTAATGATAACTCAGTATTAGTACCACTGATGATAGGCAAGAATTGATCTGGCATGACTAAACCACGCTGTGGATGGTTCCAGCGAATAAGTGCCTCTACGCCCAGCAATTTAAGAGAGGCTGCGTCAATTTGTGGTTGGAAATATAGTTCAAATTGACCTTTTTGAAGGGCTTGAGAAATATCATCCCTCATTGTTTGTTGTGCCTTTAACTTTTTTTCATGGCCAGGATCAAAGAAGGCAAACGTGTTTCCTCCCTGAAGCTTGGCTTGATACATAGCTTGATCTGCGTGGCGCAATAGCGTATCTGAATCAGCATTATCAAGTGGAAATAATGTAATTCCTAAGCTTACATTTACTGATATGGCAGGTGAATCAAGCCTATCCGGCTGCTCAACAACAAAGCTTTTAATGATTGCATTTAATTGATCTGGCTTAGCGTTCATATCGGGAAGTAGCAAAGCAAATTCATCGCCGCCTATTCGTGCCACGATTCCTTGGGTACCCACACGGTCTCGTAATTGTTTAGCAACAGATATTAAGATATTATCGGCAGTTTTATGGCCAAACTGTTTATTGATTTTTTCGAAGCCATCAAGGTCTAAAACACCAATGGCTAGTGTGTTTCCGTCATGGACGTGTGCGATAGCTTCACGTACTTGGTTAAGCATTTGATGTCGGTTAGGTAAAGAAGTCAGGCTGTCAAAATGGCTCGCAAGGTGCAGCTCTTCAGTATGCTTCTTGAGCCGCGTCGTGTCCGAAAAAATAGCCACGTGATGGGTGACATCTCCCTGGGCGTTATGGATCAACGAAAGAGATAATGCCTCATAAAGTAGTTCTCCATCTTTGCGGCGGTTAATAAGCTCACCACGCCAACTACCATCGTTTAACAATGATTGCCACATGTCTTTATAAAACGCTCGCGTATGACAGCCTGAGGAGAGAAAATTGGGCTGATGATTTACAACATCGCTGAGGGTATACCCAGTCATAATCTCAAAGGCGCGATTTACATCAACGATTCGGTTGTCTTGATCCGTGATCATGATGGCATTTTGGCTATCAGAAAAAATCCTTGCCGACAGCTCGAGTCTTTTATGTGCCTCTTCATGTTGAATACGCAAACGTAACGAACTAATTAATTGGCCAAGGTTGCGTAAAAATGGAGAAAGTTCATCTATAAGGTCTTCCTGATATCCGCCAGGACGGTTTGCCAATCCAATCATTGCGATCAGCTTGCCATTATCGGTGATTGGAATGCCAACAAATGCACTGAGAGGAGGGTGACCGTGAGGCAGCCCGCCCCGCCGTGGATCTTGGTCAGGCGTGTTAGCAATTAACACTTTACCCGTTTTTAATACGTATCCAAAAAGAGACGTTTGTTTACTAAATACAACTCCCCCTTGAGACGCTTTTTCAAACAGTCTGCGTGAAGCTTGATCCCAACTGATATCTGTAATGGCATGGGTTTTTAGAAAAGGTGCATTTTCTTCATCATAGAAGACTTTACCGATAAAGCCTGAGTCACTCTCCGTTAGCGACACCAGTTCAGCCAAGGTATCGGAAAAAGCTTGGGATAAGTCATGTTCAGCAATAAAGGACGTCTGTAAATGATTTACCAGTCTTTCAAGCCGCTGTTGTCGTTGTAAGCGTCGCTCATTTTGTTTGGGTGGCGTAATATCTTGAATGGTCCCCGCTATTTGCATGATGTCCTTACCTACTGAGACGGGAGCTCCTGTTACGCGAACCCATGTAGGGAATTCTTTATCTTTGTGCACGAGGCGTAACTCAAGATCAAAGGGCACCCGCTGCTCGGCAGCCTGTGTCAAAGCGGCTTCCAGCCGGTGTTGATCCTCAGCCATGTAAACACTAATAGCGTTTGATTTATCATGAGGGTAGTCAGCGCTTACACCATAAAGTGTGTACACGACGTCATTCCACCACGTGGTACCTGAGGAGGTATCTAATTCCCAAAGCCCAAGACCCGATGTGGTTACAACGCGCTCTTGGCAATGCAATCGATGAAGCTCAAGGCGCTGTACCACTAGGTCTGCCAGCGTTGCTAGATGTGTTCGCTGTGCTTCGCTGAAAGCTCTTATTTTCGTATCTAAGATACATAGCGTGCCTAGGCTATAACCTTCCCTCGAAACAAGCGGTGCACCGAGGTAGTAACGAATGTGAGGTGGGCCCATTACCAAGGGGTTATCGAGAAAGCGGGCGTCTTGAGTAGCATCCGGTATTTCGAATATGCCTTCTGCACACAAGGCGTGTGCACAAAAAGAGATATCACGGGGCGTTTCTTTTATTGTTAATCCATGGTGGCTTTTGAACCACTGGCATTCGTCGTCTACAAAACTCACTAGCGCATAAGGAACATCGTAAAGCTTCGCGACCATCGACGTAATGCGTTCTAG
>NZ_JBQSYD010000035.1:0-32757 GCF_052378905.1 Halomonas sp. AOP22-C1-8
GAGGATGTCGACGCCTCAGCCCCCTCGTTTATCCCGTTGACTAAAGAGATGGAAAAGCAGCTTCGCCATCACATTGATGATGAAGAGTCCGACCAATTTCCCAAACTACGTAATCATATACCCGTTGATGAACTTATCGACTTGGGGAATAAAGTCGACGCTGCCAAAAAGCTATCACCGACACGGCCGCACCCTAGCGCACCTCATTCTGAGCTATTTCATAAGAGCGTCGGGCCGGGCGTCGGCATGGTTGATCGGCTACTGGATAAGCTTCAAGGCCGTCATACCGGTTAATAGGCTTTTTAAAACCTGCCGTCTGAAATTTATGGTTCGTTGCCGAAAGCCCCATGGTATGCCGTGGGGCTTTCGTTCGTTGAGTTGTTAACTATTATACGGCATAACGGTACTGCAGAAATTTTCTTTCAGGGAATGCCTATGTCGATGTTTTTCCAGCGTCTTAAAGAAGTGTCTTCGCCTGCTGTTGGCCTTGGTTGTATGAACTTGTCTCATGGTTATGGTCAGCAGATGTCTGAAAAAGACGCCCTGCGAGCATTGCATGAAGCGTTTGAAATGGGGTATCGGCACTTTGACACCGCGACACTGTATGGGGCCACGGCGAATGAGCGCTTGCTGGGCAATGCCTTAAAAGACAAGCGCCAAGCGCTGTTGTTGGCCAGTAAATGCGGTATGGCGATTGATGCTGAGACGGGAAAGCGGGTTATCAATGGTCGACCAGACATACTACGCCAACAGTGTGAGGCAAGCCTGACACGTTTAAAGACTGATCATATCGATATCTATTACCTGCACCGGCTTGATCCCGGCGTACCCGTCGAGGAGAGTGTCGGCGAACTGGGTAAGTTGGTCGATGAAGGCAAGATAGGCGGTGTGGGGCTGTCGGAGGTTTCAGCGAAAACGCTTTCCAAAGCGCATAAGGAGTATCCCATAGCAGCAGTGCAGTCAGAGTATTCCCTCTGGACACGCAACCCCGAAATTGCGCTCATCAAAGCCTGCCAAACACTTGATGTGGCGATGGTTGCATTTAGCCCCTTGGGTCGTGGGTTTTTGGCAGGTGCGATTCAGGTCGATACAGTGTTTGGTGAGGGTGATATGCGGGCTAACATGCCACGTTTTAACGCTGACAATCTGCCTAAAAATCTAGCGGTGCTTTCACGCTTTCAGGCGCTAGCCCAAGCGCTTGACGTGACTACCGCCCAATTGGCACTGGCCTGGGTAAAAGCACAAGGTAGCCATATAGTGCCCATTCCTGGGACTTGCTCAATCGCTCATATGCGTGAAAACCTGGCAGCCGATAGTTGGGTGCTCGATAAAAACTATCTCAGTGACCTCAACTCAATGATGACACCTGATCAGGTAGCCGGTGAACGGTATAGTCCAGCGCAGCAAGCGGACATTGATACGGAAGAGTTTACTCAGTAGACAAGGGATAGGGCGCTATTATTCATGGCAGGTTTTTATCGAATGCCGCTATTGCTTTCAGCCTGCTTTAAGCTAGCATTCAGCAAAAGGTTGGCTATCGCCAGCCTGGTTCAGGAAAGCCGCCATGATCAAAGCTTTAATCATCTGTTTTGCAGTGCTTTTCGTACAACTTGCAGTGCTGCATGTGGTTGATGCCCGGTTATATGCCTCGCAGGATATTCGCCAAACCGCCAGCAGCGCGGTGACTCCGCCGAAAAAAGATGAAGAAATAGAGCGTTAAAAACCACGACTGGCGATGACAATATCGTCAGTCGTGGTTTTTTCTGCAAGATGCTGCTATTCAAATCCGTCAATTCTTTCGTTAGAAAAAAGTTGAGTACTTTACATGAACGAAGCGATAAGGACTTGCGTCTGGAACTTGGTAACGGCATGCTGGTCTATTGTTAGCACTATTATTTGGGGAGCATACGTAGATGGCTTATAACGATCTAAACACGGCACAAACACGATCCAGTGGTGTTGCCAACAGCGTGAGCACCAATAAGGTACTGCGCAATACCTACGCATTATTGGCAATGACGCTGCTTTTCTCAGCAGTGGCCGCTGGCGCATCAGTGGCTATGGGTATCCAACAAATGAACATCTTTGTGTTCTTTATTGGGGCCTACGGCTTGATGTTCTTGGTACATAAAACGGCAAATTCTGCGGCTGGTTTGCTGGCCACCTTCGCTTTTACCGGTTTTATGGGATTCACACTGGGACCCATCATTTCAGCCTATTTAACGCTCCCTAACGGTGGCGCGCTGATTATGAATGCGCTGGCAATGACGGGCCTTACCTTCTTTGGCCTTTCAGCGGTTGCGTTAACGACCAAGAAGGATTTCAGCTTCTTAAGCAACTTCCTGCTGGCTGGCGCTATTGTGCTAGTGCTTGCGATGGTTGCTGGCTTGATCTTCAACATTCCTGCCCTGTCACTGATGGTATCAGCAGGCTTTGTTCTGTTCGCCTCAGCGGCCATCCTGTATCAAACCAGTGAGATCATTCATCGCGCTGGTGAAACGAACTATATTCTGGCAACCGTTACGCTGTATGTTTCTATCTACAATCTGTTTATCAGCCTGCTTTCAATTTTAGGTATCATGAGCAACGACTAACCGATAGCGTTGTCAGCTGGTAACCGGACAGACCCTACTTGTAGGGTCTGTCTTTTTTTGGCTATCCGATTCGAGAGACGATAATGGAGTATGGTTTATTGGTGATGGGTGCGCCGTATACCAGCCCCGCACCACACTCTGCTTTAAGGTTTGCTCGTACGCTGTTGGCACAGGGGCACCACTTGTCAGGCGTATTCTTTTATCATGAAGGGGTGCACAACGCGTCTTCACTCATGGCCCCGCCCCAGGATGAACTTAACCTGCACGATGCCTGGGTCGAATTACACCGCGCGCATAACGTTCCCCTGGACGTATGCATAGCGGCGGCACTAAGGCGTGGCTTGGCAAGTGAAGCGGAAGCGCTGCGTCATGGTAAAGCATCGTTTAATATAGATGCGCCCTTTGAGTTAACCGGGCTAGGGCAGTTGTTAACCTTACAGCAGCGCTGTGATCGTTTTATTACGTTTGCCTAACAGGAGAGCTAATGGCTGAGTCAAACAGCTTGCTGGTTATCATTCGTCATGCTCCTTACGGCTCCAACCTGCTGCGAGAAGGGCTGGATACAGCGCTGGTAGCGGCCGCATTTGGACAGCCTGTAGACCTGCTGTTCCTTGGGCAGGGCGCTATGGCGTTATTAAAAGAGCAGGGCAGCGGGGCGCCAGGGCAGAAAGCCAGCCTCCCCACCATCGATATGCTGGAGATGTACGATGTCGAGCAGCTTTGGACCACCGAAGAGACCTTGGCCACTCTAGGAGTGCCCGCATCCACGTTGCGAGACGATGTACAGTTTTTGAAAGCTAAAACAATGCCTGGATTTCTTCAGCAGTACGCGCAAATACTTAATTTTTAGTGGGATGCTCAGTATGTTGCATATTTTAACCAAGGCGCTAAATAGCGATGCTGCGCAACAGATGCAGCAAGCCATTGGTGAAGAGGATGTTGTAGTACTGACGGAAGAAGGTGTACAAGCGGCGCTGAAAACGCACTGGGAAGGTTGGCAGGCGTATCAGTCACGCATCTTTCTGTTAGCCGAAGATGTCGCGGCGTGGGGCCTAAATGCTGCCGTTACAGCGAATGGCTTACCTATGGTTGATATGAACGGATTCGTTACGTTAACTGAGCACCACCCTCAAATCGTTACGTGGTACTAATATGTCGGATTCAAAAATATACCGTTATCTTGATTCGAATAAAGAGATTGGATTAGACCCTGAGGGATACTTGGTAGAGCAGTCGAAATGGTCAAAAACTGTAGCTGAAATGCTGGCCAACGATGAAGGGCTCGTATTAACTGAAGCACATTGGGAATTAATTGGTGTAATGCGTGATTTTTATAACCGCTATGAAACGGCGCCGGCTATGCGTCCCTTGGTAAAAGCCACGAAGAATGCGCTGGGAGAAGAGAAGGGCAAGTCGATGTATTTAATGTCGCTTTTCCCCGGCAGCCCTGCGAAACGTATAGCGCGACTTGCCGGGCTGCCTAAACCAACCAACTGTCTGTAGAAGCGGTAAGTTGAAGATAGGCTGGATGTTAAGCCAAATCGCCTCGGGTACAAACGGACAGAACAACCGCATCATCAGCACTGGTAGACACCAGTGCATGCCCCATATCACTATCAAAATAGATGCTGTCGCCTTCAACAAGCAGTAGCGGAGCATAAAACTCGCTGTACAGCATGATATCGCCATGAAGCACCATCAAAAACTCTTCGCCATCATGACGCACCCATTGGTGGTATTCGTCAAAGTTGCGTGCGCGCACAATGGTCTTAAAGGGAATCATGCGCTTTTGAGCCAGCTGGTGCCCCAGTAATTCATGCTCGTAAGTAGGCGTTGGATGTAGCTGCCCTTTGTCTTTACGCGTTAAGTCGCGTCGTCCCATGGTATAGCGTTCACGTTTGGGCGGCGTAAAGAGCTGGGGTAGATCGATATTAAGCCCAGTGGTGAGCTTTTGAACGACGCTAAACGTAGGCGAGACTTGATCATTTTCAATCTTTGAAAGGGTAGAGCGCGCTAGCCCGGTACGCTGGCTGACATCTTCCAGCGTCCATTGGTTAGCCAAGCGAATCTGCTTGAGCCGCGCACCCAAGAGAAGCGGTTCTACAAACGGTTTGCTGCCGGAGGCAATACGCAGTGCGGCATGTTCTTCAGAAGTGGCGGTCATAATGGTCACATAAGAGACAGCAATAGGGACCATAGTAACATAGCGTTAGCGTCTGCCAGGGTATTCGCGAGTACAGAATATTTAACCTTCTTCTGAAAAAGGTAGCCCCAGCAAGGCTCTAATATGCGCCTCCACACCTCTTCCTAATGATTTAGGGTCGTAGCCACCTTCCAGTACAGAGACAACGCGGTTATCCGCATAAAGCGCCGCGATCTCCATTGCCAAATGCGTTATCCAATAATAGTCTTCATCATCCAGGCAGATATCGGCCATCGTATCGTCGCGATGAGCATCAAACCCTGCCGATATCATCACCAGGTCCGGTTTAAACGCATGAAGGGCGGGTAGCCACTGATGCTCAATGAGGCGTCGAAATTCAGTGCTGTCAGTGCCTGATTCTAGCGGCGTATTAACAACGTTGTGCCACTCACTACGCAGATAACGCCACGGGTAAAACGGGTACTGAAAGCTTGTACAGATCAGGACATCTGATCTGCCCTTAAAAATATCGATAGTTCCATTACACTGGTGGACATCAAAATCGAGGATAGCGATACGCTTGGCACCATATACGTCACGTGCATGGGCGGCACCTACGGCGATATTGTTATAAAAGCAAAAGCCCATCGCCTCGCTTGCTTCGGCATGATGACCGGGAGGCCTAACAGCACAAAAAACATTATCAGCGTGGCCCTTAAACACCTGATCGACTGCTTTTATAGTGGCCCCGGCAGCAACCCGGGCAGCTTTTAAGCTATCCGGATTCATGAGTGTTTCGCTGTCCAGGGCGACAATGTCTTCAGTAGGCACACATTTCTCTAAAGCATTAAGGTGCCGGGGCGGGTGTACTTTTGCCAACGCCTCAAAACTGGCTTCTTTGGCATCAGACTGCATGGTCTGCTGTAATAAACCGGCAAGTGAAAGGCGAGCGCGAATTGCTTCCAGACGCTGTGGACTTTCAGGATGTTCTGGTCCCATATGATGCAATGAGCAGTCTGGATGGGTAAGGTAAGAGGTGATCATTCAAGCGCTCCATTGTATTGAGGCCACCTTAATCGCCTCTGGGGCTTGCGCGACAGTGTCAATAAGTCGTACACCGTCGTTATTTACTTCAGGGGAGGCTCAATTTTGAGTACGCGCTTTTTGCATCATTTTTTTGAACCTCGCACGCTAGCCGTGTTTGGCGCCTCTGAAAAACCGGCCTCGCTGGGTGGGTTAGTGCTGAATAACCTGCAAGAGGGGGGCTTTAAAGGCACCCTGTGGGCGGTCAATCCAAAAGGTTATGACCAGGTATTCGGCGTGCCTTGTTTCAGCAGTGTAGCGGACTTGCCCGAAGCGCCGGACCTGGCGGTTGTTTGCTCGCCGATTAAAGGCGTTCCCAAATTAATTAAACGCTTGGGTGAGTTTGGTGTGAAAGCCGCGTTGGTGCTTTCCGGAGGCGCCTACCTGGACCGCGATAGCGACAATACCGGCTCTATTCGTGAGCGGATGTTAAAAGCCGCCATCGCCTCAGGTATTCGAGTGTTGGGCCCAGAGTGCATGGGTGTCATCGTCCCAAGCAAGCGTTTGAATGCCTCTTACGCCAGCCAGCCTGTCAAAGCGGGCCGTGTTGCGTACTTGGGCCAATCGGGCATGCTTGCCAACGCCATGATTGATTGGGCCGCTGGACGCGATGTGGGGTTCTCTCACTTGATTACGGTGGGGGATAGTGTCGATGTTTTGCTGCCGGATTTAATCGACTACGTGAACCAGTTTTCACCCGCTCAGGCCATCTTATTACACCTGGAAAGGGTGAATGACGCACAACATTTTATGACCTCTGTGCGCGATGCTTCGCGTAACCGCTTGGTACTTGCCATTAAAAGCGGCCGTACGCCGCAATCCGATATTTCGGGGATGGCACCTACGCCGGGTATTGCTAACCGTGATGTCGTTTTCGATGCGGCGTTTGCACGCGCGGGGGTGGTAAGGGTCGATGATTCTGATGAGCTATTGGATGCTCTGGAAACGCTCTCGCGCATGAAGCCGCTACGCGGTGATCGGTTAGCCATTGTTTCTAATGGCTTGGGTCCAGCCATGCTGGCGATTGATAAGCTGGTTAGTGCAGGTGGTAAGCTTGCCGTGTTTAGCGAGGAAACCCAAGCGGCGCTACATAAAAGCCAAGTCGATATAAGTAAGCCCGGCGAAAACCCGGTTGACTTGGGTGGCAACGCAACCCCCGCGCGTTTTGTTGAGGCGCTGGAAATTGTGGCCGCCGATGCCAATGTCGATGCGGTGCTGGTGGTCCATGCCCCAACACGGTTGGCACCTTCAGCGGTGACAGCTCAAGCACTAATTGATAATCGCAAAAAATTTCGGCGTAACTTGCTGACCAGTTGGATGGGCCTGAAGGAAGCCCTTAATGCCCGTCATCTCTGCAATATCGCGGGTATACCGACCTATATTTCTCCGGAAAAAGCCGTTAAGGCTTTCATGCACATGGTAATTTACCAGCGTGTTCAAGCCTTGCTGCATGAAATTCCACCTAGCCTGCCATTTTCAACCAGCTCGGAAATACGTGCCCAGTGTCGGTCGCTGATCATCCAGGCAAAAGAGCAGGGGAGAAAGACACTCAGTCATTCAGAAACAGCCCAGGTACTTAAAGCGTATGGTATTCCTACGGCGCCAAGTGTGTATCTGAGCAACCCTGAAGAGGCCGAATCTGCAGCCCAAAAAATCCAAGGGCCGATGGCTCTGAAAGTGGTTCATGAAGGTAATTGTCGGCCTTACCGATACCGTAAACACCCCCATAAAATGTCTGCCGGGCTGCTACAAGACTTGGAAACGCCTGCTGAAGTGGCGCAAGGGGTACGTCAGCTGGGTGATAAAGTACATGAGAAATTTCCCCAGTACACTATTCGCGAGTTCTGCTTACAGCCTATGCAGCGGGGTAAGCACTCCATGCAGATTTGTGCCGGTATTACCCGCGACCCGGTTTTCGGCCCGCTGATTGTGTTTGGTATTGGCGGTTATAAAGTCAATATTTTGGCAGACCGCCAGGTCGCTCTGCCGCCGTTGAACATGAGCCTGGCGGCCGACGTCGTCGGCAGGACGCACGCAGCCTCTTTAATTCGTGAGCACTCCGCTGAACCTGAGCGCGACATTCAGCGGCTATGTCAGCTGTTAGTCAAGCTTTCGCAAATGGCATCTGATTTGGGGGACCTGCGAGGGTTGGAGATCAACCCGTTACTGCTTAATCGTGATGGCATGCTGGCGGTGGATTTTGCGATGGATTTAGGCACGCCTGCGCGCTTTGCCATCATGCCATACCCGGAAGAGTTGCGAGAGTGGGTAACACTGAAAAACGGCTGGCAGGTAGAGGTACGCCCTATCAGGGCCGAAGATGCGCCTTTAATCACCGCCTTTCACCGTCAGCTATCGGAAGAGAGTATTCGTTTCCGATACTTCCACAATAAGTCCAACCTCACTCAGCGCGATTTATCGGTTTTGTCACATATTAATTATGATCGACAAATGGCATTTATCGCCGAGCACCAGCACGCAGATGGGCGTAAAGAGATGTTAGGCGTTGTGCGTGTGTGGAACGACCCTGACAATATACGCACCGAGTTTTCGGTGATCATCCGCGATGATTTACAAGGGCTTGGGATTGGCAGTCTGCTAATGAAGAAGATGGTCAATTACTGCACGCATATCGGCACGCTCGAAATGATAGGCAAAATCATGGTCGATAACCACCCTATGCGGGCGTTAATGAAACACTTGGGATTCACGTGCCGCTATAACATGGAAGAACAGGTGATTGATGCTGTCCTACGCTTAAATGAACCCGAAAGCGAGTGGCAACGCCTTCGCCTGGAAAGCCTGCCCGATTAACTCGGCCAAGTGCACCACCTTTACATCACCACTACAGCAGGCCTGCCTAATTAACGTATCACCGAAACAGACCTGCGCTGAACAATAATGAGCGATCTTTATAGGGTTATGGGGCCAAGCGGAACTGGCTCCACTCTCCACCATCGCGACGCTCGAAACGTATACGGTCATGTAGTCGGCTGGGCTGGCCCTGCCAAAATTCAATCATGTCAGGTTGCAGGCGGTAGCCGCCCCAATGGATGGGCCGCGGGATTTCTTGCCCCTCATAGGCCTGTTCAAAGCGTTTCTGACGCTCCTCAATCCAGTTACGATCAGGAATGACAACGCTTTGCGTTGCAATCCAGGCGCCTAACTGGCTACCGCGAGGGCGGCTGGCAAAGTACTCATCCGATTCATCCGGCGCAACCTGTTCGACGGAACCTTCAATACGCACTTGGCGAGCAAGTGATGGCCACCAAAACGTCATTGCCGCAAACGGCACATTGCTCAGCTCACTACCTTTATGGCTATGATAATTGGTGTAAAACACCATACCTTGCTCATCAAATCCTTTCAGCAATACAACGCGTGCATGCGGCCGCCCTTGGCTATCCACTGTTGCAAGCGTCATGGCATTGGCGTCTTTGTCCTCCTTCTCCATGGCCAGGCTAAACCACTCATCAAACAGCACGAAAGGCCCTTGAGTGACATGGGTTTCATCAAGCCTGCCACCTTCGTAATCACGCCGAATGTCGGCTATGTTGCGAGTCATTAGCGGAACTCCCTAAGTTTTAATAGTACCCTGAATTTTAATAACGTTCGTCACTCTTTAGATAACGCCCAAAACGTTCACTTACCTGTTTGGCGCTGTTGTTGGCTACGAAAACGTGCGTACCCCATGCAACCTACAAAAAGCGCCAGCGATACGAGCGCTTCCACAATGCCATGCACCGTTTGCCCGGGTACAGCGGCTAGCATGACACCTTGTGTAACGTAGAGAAGGCTGACAAAGGCGAGCCAGGCATGGCCACGTGCACGCTGGCCAAGAATGGAAGGTAAAAAAAGCACCAGCGGTAAAATAAAGGCCACTATAGGCCGCCAATCAAACGTATCGCTTTGCAATGTAAAGCCACGATAAATAACCAGCAGCAAGAGCAGCGTAAAACTGATCAATACACACTGCCGAGCACGCAGTGTTAACGTATTTATGCCGTGGCGCTGCTCCAGGCTAGTTAGCCACTGCTTCATGATGTCCCCTGGCGCATGACATTAAGCGCTACTGCTAGTTTAGCCAGTCGTTTGCCTTGTGCCACGCATAGTGCTCGTTCATGTTCATCCACCGAACGGTCGCTACGCGGGCCTGCCAAATGGCTGGCACCGTAAGGCGTGCCTCCGCCTTGGGTGCTTAACAGGGCCGTTTCACTATAGGGAATACCTGCATAGACCATTCCGTGGTGCAACAAGGGCACTAACATGGTCAGCAGCGTACTTTCTTGGCCGCCGTGTAGGCTGGAGGTCGATGTAAATGCACAAGCTGGTTTATCGACCAAAGCACCGTTCATCCATAAGCTGCTTGTGCTATCCAGGAAATACTTTAAGGGAGCGGCCATATTGCCAAAGCGCGTGGGGCTACCCAAGGCAAGCGCGCTGCAGTTACGCAGATCATCAAGTTCAACATACACCGCTCCCTCCTCAGGGATTTCCGGCGCGACGGCCTCGCAAGTTGTTGAAACTGGAGGCACCGTGCGTAAACGCGCTTCAATACCCGCAATGCTTTCAATACCTGCAGCCAATTGACGGGCCATGTCGGCCGTCGCCCCTGAGCGAGAGTAATAAAGAACCAATACGTAAGGGGTGGTGTTACTCATAAATTTTCCTTGGTCCTGGAAGAACGCCGATAAAAGCCCTGCCTGATGCCTTATGGTATCAGAGCTATGTACTTGGCAGGAGATGGCTTTAAAAGATGGTAGCTGGTTTCGGGTAACCTGACGTAAACCCAGACGTCGCTTCCATCGGCTAACCGTTTTTTAACGCGCTCGTACCGAACGCCCAAGCGTTCATAGCGATCAAGCCGCCTTAACGCTTCCGGCGTCACGGTTAATTTTAGGCCTTCGACGTGGCTACCTGGCTGGGGAGCGACGTCCAGATCGTGACGCTGATACCCTGGAAGGACCGCCGGTTCTGGACTGCCTAAACTGCCAGCGACTAACCAGCGAATCAGTGGATAACGTAGCGTTCCATACACAAACAGCTGATGTGTGCGTTGCTCTACCGTTTGTACCTCATCAGGCGGGGAATAGAGCCAGGGACTTAACAGGGTTAGCCATAGCCATGTGGCCGCTGACAGCAGTAATAAACCTGCCAGAGCGACTGTTTTTTTAACCCAGCCCATCCGTTGCCCTTTTAAAAACGTGAGTGGGATAGCCTGGCGTGCCGTTCTCCCTTAAGCAAGTGTTGAGCAATCTGCTTAAGCAATACGATATGGTTTGCTAGGATAGAGGTAGACCTTATCGGAGGAGCCTGCAATGAACCAGCCACTTCGTGATGATATGGATTTCCGAGCCTCTGTGGGTGATGTAACGCCGTTGGCACGTAGTAATCAGGCCGACGCAGGTAATCACCGGAGGAAGCCTTCTGCTGCACAGCTTGCACGCAGAGAAAGCGCTCAAGAAGAGCTTAGTGAACGTAATTTTCTATCCGATGACTTTGTTGATTTACTGCCCCCTTTTGATCCTATCGAATACCGTCGAGAAGGCATTCAGCAGGGCGTTGTCGATAAATTAAGGCATGGAGGATATAGCGTACAGGCACAACTTCATTTATTGCGTCGGCCGTTGGCTGAATGTCGCCGCATGCTGTTTCCGTTTATTCAGGAAGCCTATGCGCATGACCTGCGTTCGGTCATGATTGTGCATGGAAGAGGGCGCGAACTGGACAGCCCAGCCAACGTGCTGCGCTCTTACCTGGCCAAGTGGCTTGGCCAGTTTGAAGAGGTCCAGGCGTATGTCTCTGCCCAGCCTTCCGAAGGCGGGCTTGGCGCTACGTGGGTGATGCTGCGCAAAAGCCAACGGGCGAAAGCCAATAACCGTGAGCGCCAGCAAAAAAGGAAAGGATAACAACAAAAATGCCCCTGAAAGCAGGGGCATTCACTGTGTGCTTCGCTATCAAGCGTAAGAAGCTACCTTATTGGTTGCCTGTTGGCGCAAGTGAAACAGCGGCTCGGGTTGATCGGTCGCAGGCTGATAAGCGCGACTAAAAATATGCAGATTTCGCAGAGCATCTTCGACCCACTGGTCTTCTCGAAGCGAAAGTCCGTCAAATCCACAGCGGGTCATAAAAAACAGCTGGTCAACCAGCACATCGCCAATGGCACGCACTTCACCCTGGTAGGCATAGCGCTCCCTTAGTAGGCGCGCCAGGCTATAGCCACGGCCGTCAGTGAATTTTGGAAAATCGATTGCAATTAATGGCGCGCTTGAAAGGCGTTCAGACAACTCTGGTGTCAGCTCGGTATCCGCAGGCAACCAGGGAGCTGTCAGCTTGCCCTCTGAAGTGCTATCAAGCCAGATTGAGAGCGGCACGATGGTATGCGCGTCAGATACTGTTGCGTTTGTTTCAGTATCGCGTACTAACGTCCAGCTATCCTGCGTTTCTTGGCCGCGAAACAGGTAAGGACGTTGGCGTTCTACCAGATCTGTCTCGAATGGCAGGTTCTCTTCAGAAGAAGGCTGGTTAAGCATAAACGCGCTCCTTAAAAGGCTTCAGGCCGATACGACGGTAAGTGTCCAGGAAAGTCTCGCCACTATGACGCTCACCCACGTAAACGTTTAGCAGCTTATCAATCACATCAGGCACATTTTCACGGCTAAAGGATGGGCCAAGAATCTTGCCCAAAGCGGCACTGTTGCCTTGATCACCACCCAGCGAAATCTGGTACCACTCTTCACCTTTCTTATCGACGCCTAGTATGCCGATGTGGCCTACATGGTGATGTCCGCAGGCATTCATGCAGCCTGAAATATTAAGATCCAGCGGGCCGAGATCATACAGGAAGTCCAGGTCTTCAAAGCGTTCTTGAATTGACTGTGCCACAGGGATTGACTTCGCATTAGCAAGCGCGCAGTAGTCCCCCCCCGGACAGCAGATAAGATCTGCCAGTGTACCGACCGTGGGGTTTGCCAAGCCTAGTGCTTCCAGATCGTGCCATAGTGCTTCCAGTTGATCGGCAGGTACATCACCAAGCACCAGGTTTTGTTCGTGAGTTACACGAAGCTCGCCGAAGCTATATTTGTCTGCCAGGTCCGCTATCTGGTGCATTTGTTCCCAGGTAACGTCACCCGGTGAATGGCCGCTGCGTTTTAGTGACAGCGTCACCGCTTTATAGCCTTTAACTTTATGCCCCTGAACATTGTTGGTCATAAAACGGCCAAAAGCACGATTTTCCTGGCGCAGTGCATCAATAGCCGCTATAGCGTCGTCACTTACCGGGCGGCGGTCAGGATCAACAAAGTATCCTGCAACCCGCTCAATACTTTCAGGCGTTAAGGTTTGAGGGCCATCTTTAAGATGCGCCCACTCCTCGGCTACTCGGCGGCTAAACTCTTCGACACCTAGCGCTTTGACCAGTATCTTGATCCGTGCTTTGAACTTGTTGTCCCGGCGGCCAAACTGGTTATAAACGCGAACCAGAGCCTCCAGATACGTAAGCAAGTGCTGCCAAGGCAAGTCTTCACAAACAACTTCACCGATTAGCGGTGTGCGGCCCAGACCGCCGCCCGCGAGAACTTTTACGCGCACTTCACCCGCATCATCACGCCATAGGCGTAACCCTACATCGTGAACCTGAATGGCTGCACGGTCTTGCTCAGCGCCGGTCACGGCAATTTTAAATTTGCGCGGCAGATAAGCGAATTCAGGATGAAATGTCGACCATTGGCGTATCAGCTCACACCAGGGGCGAGGATCTACTTCTTCGTCTTCCGCAATACCTGCAAATTGATCAGTCGTGGTATTACGAATGTCATTACCACTTGTCTGAATTGCATGCATTTGGACAGTTGCCAACTCCGCCAGCATATCCGGCACCGTCTCAAGCTTAGGCCAGTTCAACTGCAGGTTGGTACGCGTTGTAAAGTGACCGTACCCGCGGTCAAAGTCACGCGCTAGGTCCCCCAACTTACGCAACTGATAGGAAGCCAGCATGCCGTAGGGAATGGCGATCCGCAGCATGGGAGCATAGCGCTGAACGTATAAACCGTTCTGTACCCGCAAAGGAAGAAACTCTTCTTCGCTGAGTCGACCCGCCAGATAGCGGTTCATCTGATCGCGAAATTGAGCAACGCGCTCATCAACAAGCGTTTGGTCGTGAATATCGTAACGGTACATGTGGCACGATCCTGCTAAAAAGCGAAATGGTCACGTCAAGGCGGACATTAATGTAGTGTTACCTTAACGCGTGTTTCATATTCTACAAAAGAATATATAATTATCTTTTTATCGCTAAACGATATTTAAAACATTGGGAGCTAGCCAGCGCTTACGCTGCCAAATCCATAAAAAACCCGCCGAGTTGGCAAGCCGATAAACTATCTGTACCAGCCAAACCCCAAGCAGGCCTTGTTGTAAACCAATCCCAACCCACCAGGCAAGGGGCAGAAACAAAAGCCACTGCATGCTTAAGGTCAGCAGCATCACCGTACGCTGCGCGCCAGCGCCCATCAATGCCTGAGCCAGCACCAGCGCCGCCGCATCCAGCACAATCATTGCACCGGTAATTTGTAAGGGCAGCGTGCCCAGGGCGATAAGCTCGGGGCTGGAAAAGAAAATGCTGAGTACCTGCATCGGGAATACGAGCATTGGCAGTGCCAAGAGGGTGAGCAGCACACCGGCAACGCCCAGCGCATCCAGCCCCCACCGATGGGCCGCCCTTTGATCATCCTGGCCTAATGCTTCGCCTACCAGGCTCATGGCAGCAACGCCCACACCCACACCCGGCAGGATTAGCAATAATGACAAGTTAACCAACACATGCCCAACCGCAACACTTGCGGTCCCCATACGACTTAACAACCAAAAAAGCACCACATAGCCCGCCGCAAAACATATCTGCTGTAGGGAATGAGGCAGAGCAAGTGCTAGCGTTGTGCGCAGCGTATCGAACGTCGGTAGGCTGAACAAAAAGCCATTCTGGTCGTGCTGTCTTACAGTGACCCAAAGCCAGATAAAAAGGCCTAAAAACATCGAGAGAGTTGTACCTACGCCTGCGCCGCTTGCCCCCATACGAGGTAGCCCAAACAGGCCATAGATCAGCCCGCTACTGGCCGCTACGTTAAACAGCTGAACGACAATAATAATGCGCAGATAAAGGTGTGTCTGTTGGCGGCCATTCCAATAACCACGAAAACATAGCGTTAATGCAATAGCGGTAAGCGCAACAACGCGCCAGCGAAAGTAATCAACCGCCACGTGCTGAATCTCAGGCACCTGCGTTATCAAATGCAGCAGGGCAGGCGCTTGCCACCAGGCCAGCAGCGATAGCGGCAGCCCAACTACCAAGCCAACCGCAACGCCTGCCTGTAAAGGCTGAGCCGAATACTCACAGCCCGCTCCAAGGCGCTGGGACGTTTGCGATTGAACGCTTGAAGAGAGACCAAACACCAGGGCGGTGAGCATAAACATGGCGTAACCACCCACACCCACACCCGCCAGCGCGACCTGGCCTAAATGCCCCACCAGTGCGGCATCAATGATGTTGAGCATGCTCTGAGAAAGCATGCCCAACATGATCGGTAGCGCCAAGCGAACGACCTTGCCGTGACGCCGAGTTGCTAACGCCATATCAACTGGGGTCGTAAGAGAGTACCGGCGATAGCCAGCGCTCCATTTCCTCAAACGGCATCTGTTTACGCTCAGCGATTGCTTCTACCTGGTCACGAGTGATTTTGCCCGTCGAGAAATACTTTGACTGCGGATGAGCAAAATACCAACCCGCAACGGCAGCGGCTGGCCACATGGCGTAGCTTTCGGTTAGCGCAAGGCCGGTATTTTCTGTGGCGTTAAGCAGCTTGAACAAGGTGCCTTTCTCGGTGTGGTCCGGGCAGGCAGGATAGCCGGGGGCGGGGCGAATACCTAGGTATTTTTCTGCTATCAGCGCGTCGTTATCCAGAGTTTCTTCTGGTACGTAACCCCAGAACTCTTTACGTACCCGCTCGTGAATGCGCTCTGCAAAGGCCTCTGCCAAACGGTCGGTAAGTGCTTGAACCAAAATCGCGTTGTAGTCATCGCCTGCAGCTTCATACGCTTTGGTAAGTTCGTCAACGCCATGGCCGGCGGTGACCGCAAAGCCGCCGATCCAGTCGGCTTTACCGCTCTCTTTAGGCGCAATAAAGTCCGCCAGGCTGTAGCAGATACCGTCACGACCCTTGGTGGTTTGCTGGCGAATATGGTGAAGGCGCTCGATGACCTCACTGCGTGATTCATCGGCATACACTTCAACGACGTCATCATCCACGCTGTTGGCCGGCCACAGGCCGATAACGCCCCGAGCCTGAACGCGCTTTTCATCGACAAGCTTGCGCAACATGACTTGCGCATCGGCAAACAGGTTGCGCGCCGCTTCGCCCACAACCTCATCGTTAAGAATTTTTGGGTACTTACCCGCTAACTGCCAGCTCATGAAGAAGGGCGTCCAATCGATACGCTCGATCAGCTCTTCAAGGTCATAGTTATCGAACGTTTTGAGGCCCAGGAACTTGGGTTCAACCGGCGTCTGGGTGCTCCAGTCGGTGCGGAAACGACGTTTGCGCGCCTGAGTGTAATCCAGGTCCGCCGCTTTAGGGCGGCGCTTGGCGTTACGTTCGCGCACCTTGACATACTCTTCACGAATTTCCGCGACATACGCCGTTTTTAGATTGGGGGCGAGTAATCGGCCGGCGACACCTACCGCGCGAGAAGCATCGGTCACATAAATGACCGGTTGCTCGTACTGTGGCTCAATTTTAACGGCGGTATGCGCTTTGGAGGTCGTCGCGCCACCAATCAGCAGCGGCAGGTTCATGCCTCGGCGCTGCATTTCCTTGGCTACATGTACCATTTCATCGAGCGACGGCGTAATCAGCCCCGAGAGGCCAATAATATCGGCGTTGTGGTCAATCGCGGCTTGAAGAATTTTCTCGGCAGGCACCATTACGCCAAGATCAATAACTTCGTAGTTATTACACTGCAGCACCACGCCGACAATATTTTTGCCGATATCGTGAACGTCGCCTTTAACCGTGGCCATGACAATTTTGCCCTTGGCCTGAGTGCCTTCGTTTTTTTCCGCTTCGATATACGGGATCAAATAGGCAACCGCCTGTTTCATGACCCGCGCGGATTTCACTACCTGGGGCAGGAACATTTTACCGGCGCCAAACAGGTCGCCGACCACGTTCATGCCATCCATCAGTGGTCCTTCAATGACCTCGATAGGGCGCTCGGCCTGAACGCGAGCTTCTTCGGTGTCGTCTTCGATATAGGCCGTGATGCCTTTCACCAGCGCATGTTCGATGCGCTTATTAACGGGCCAGTCACGCCACTCAAGGTCCTCTTTCTTGGCCGGGCCGCTACCGTCACCCTTGTACTTGTCTGCCAGCTCCAGTAAGCGCTCGGTACCGTCGCTGCGCTTATTCAGCACAACGTCTTCCACGGCATCGCGAAGCTCGGCGGGTAAGTCGTCGTATAGCGCAAGTTGCCCGGCGTTAACGATCCCCATGCTCAAACCCGCACGGATGGCGTGATACAGGAACACCGAGTGGATCGCTTCACGTACCGGGTTATTGCCCCGGAACGAGAAGGAGACGTTGGAAACGCCGCCTGAAATCATCGCATGGGGCAGGTTTTCGCGAATCCACTGAGACGCCTCGATAAAGTCGACGGCGTAGTTGTTGTGCTCTTCGATGCCCGTGGCAATGGCGAAGATGTTGGGGTCGAAAATGATATCTTCGGCCGGAAAGCCGATGTCATCGACCAGTAGGTGGTAGGCACGCTCACAGATTTCCGTCTTGCGTGCGAACGTATCGGCCTGACCATCCTCGTCGAAGGCCATGACCACGATAGCCGCGCCAAAGCGACGACATTTGGTGGCCTGCTCACGAAACGCCGCTTCGCCTTCTTTTAAAGAGATTGAGTTAACAATGGCCTTGCCCTGAACGCATTTTAGGCCAGCTTCGATAATGTCCCATTTGGACGAGTCGATCATGATTGGCACGCGGGCGATATCCGGCTCGCCAGCGATCAGATTTAGAAAGCGCACCATGGCTTCCTGCGACTCCAGCATGCCCTCATCCATATTGATATCGATGATTTGCGCGCCGTTCTCGACTTGCTCAAGCGCTACTTCCAGGGCCGTGGTGAAATCTTCTTCAACGATAAGCCGTTTGAAACGCGCCGAACCCGTTACGTTAGTACGCTCACCCACGTTGACGAATAACGAGTCTGCATCAATGTTGAATGGCTCAAGCCCAGACAAACGGCAAGCGGAGCTACGCTCAGGAATTTGACGCGGTGCCATGGGGCGCACCGCATCTGCAATTGCACGAATATGTTCAGGCGTTGAGCCACAGCAGCCACCAATGATATTAACCAGGCCGCTCTCGGCAAACTCGCTAACAATCGCCGCCATCTCCTCCGGCGTTTGGTCATACTCACCAAATTCGTTAGGCAAGCCAGCGTTAGGGTGTGCGGAGACAAACGTATCGGCTTTGGTGGATAGCTCTTCAAGGTAAGGACGTAGCTCTTCAGCCCCTAGCGCACAGTTAAGGCCTACTGACAGCGGCTGGGCATGGCGAACCGAGTTCCAAAACGCCTCGGTGGTTTGCCCGGAAAGCGTCCGGCCCGAGGCATCGGTGATCGTGCCTGAAATCATGACCGGCAGACGCTTGCCAAGGTCTTCAAACAGCACTTCAAGTGCATAGATCGCGGCTTTGGCGTTAAGCGTATCGAAGATGGTTTCGATCATGATCAGGTCAGCGCCGCCCTCGATCAGCGCCTGAGCAGCTTCATAATAGTTTTCACGCAGCTCATCGAAGGTCACGTTACGCTTGGACGGGTCGTTCACATCCGGCGATAACGAAGCAGTGCGTGAAGTGGGTCCCAATACGCCAGCAACGAAACGCGGCACGCCGGTTTCAGCCGCGACCGCATCGCACACTTCCCGAGCCAGGCGCGCAGACTCACGGTTAAGCTCGACAACAATGTCTTCCATGCCGTAGTCGGCTTGAGAAAGGCGCGTACTGTTAAAGGTATTGGTTTCAATAATGTCCGCGCCCGCTTCCAGGTAGCCGCGGTGAATACGCGACACTACGTCGGGGCAGGTGAGCGCCAGCAAGTCATTATTGCCTTTTAAATCTGACGGCCAATCGCTGAAGCGTTCGCTACGAAAGTCTTCCTCGCTCAGCTGGGCATTTTGCAGCATGGTCCCCATACCGCCATCCAGAATTAGAATGCGTTGGGTAAGGCGTTGGGTAAGCGAGGCGTTCAAATCACTAGCGGCCATAACAGGGAATCTTCTCCAGCGTCTTGATCGAAAATATTTTATTAAAATACGTTTTCGAAAAGGGGTATGAGCGGCGTTTTACAACATATCAATAACCAAACGGGCATTATGATACCAAAGGCCGCCAAGCAGGGCAGCTATACAATGCAGCTGTTAAAAAATCATTAGCCCGTTAGCCATTTAAATAGCCTACTAAAACAGTCGGGATTGTGTCGACGCGCTGTTTTGCTTACCATAGCAATAAAATGACATGTGAAGTGGTATTGCCACTGTTCACGGGAGGGAAAATAGCCTCATGACCACGACTACCGAAGCACCAGGTATCGACATTACCGATAGCGCCCAAGAGTACCTTGCGGAATTGCTTGAAAAGCAAAACGTTGAAGGTATTGCTGTGCGTATTTTTATTACCCAACCGGGCACGCCGTATGCAGAGACATGCCTTGCATACTGCCGTCCGGGCGAAGAAGAACCCGCTGACGTTACGCTTGAACTTGAAAAGATCAACGTATTTCTTGATAAAAACAGCTTGGCGTTTTTAGAAGAAGCCGTGGTCGATTTCAATGCTGATCGTATGGGGGGGCAGCTGACCATCAAGGCACCCAACGCCAAGATGCCCAAGGTAAATGCTGACAGCCCGCTTGAGGACCGTATTAATTACGTGCTGTATAGCGAGATTAACCCTGGCTTGGCAGCGCATGGCGGTGAGATCAAGCTGATTGAGTTAACCGAGCAAAAAATGGCCATTCTGGCCTTTGGTGGCGGTTGCCAAGGGTGTGCAGCGGTAGATTTAACGCTTAAAGACGGCGTCGAAAAAACGCTGATGGAGCGCATTCCTGAGCTTGCCGGTATTCGTGATGTGACAGACCATACCGATAACACCAACGCTTATTACCGCTAGATAAAGCCGTGTTTTGATTCGAGCCCAGCCTTATGGCTGGGTTTTTGCGTTTTATCCAAACGTATACGGGACACGTGTTGTACAAGGATAAGGAGTCTTTAAGATTCGTTACGCGGAATGCTTTATTCGTTGGCGTACCTTGGGCAACATGCGCGATATGGCCGGAATGCGCAGGCACATCAGCAGTGCGCCTGCCATCGCGTATAAAAACCACTCCTGCATGTCGGCGCGTACTATCCACAAGAAATGCAGCAACACCAGCACCAAAATAACGTAGCTAAACTTATGGAGCGTTTTCCAGCGCTTGCCCAGTTTACGCATGGCCCAACGGTTAGACGTAGCGCCTAACGTTACCAAACCCAGCAGAGCAAGCATGCCCACAATAATATACGGCCGTTTAACGATCTCACTGCCTAGCTGAGTCCAATTAAGTCCCAGAATAAATAACGCGTAACAAACGAAATGCAAAAATGCATAGGCCAGCGTCCACAGGCCCAACTGGCGACGAATAACGCTAAAACCTTTCCAGCGTGTCAGCCGGGTCAGAGGCGTAAGACTTAAGGTAAGCAACAATAGCCATAGTGCGCCTTGGCCAATATTTAACAGCAAATAGCGCCCAGGCTCTGGGCCCGCCAGGTTGTTAGCTACTTGCAAACCCCACCAGCCCAAGGGCGCCAAGGCGAAAATGAAAACGCCTATACGCCATAGTGTCATAAAATAAGCCGGCATCAGTAGTGAACCCGAAGATCCATGCCTGCGTATAAGTCAGCGACTTCATCGGCATAACCATTAAACATACGCGTGTCGATGATATTGGTATTGAAGAGGCTGTTCGGTAAACGGCGTTCGGTAGCCTGGCTCCAGCGAGGATGATCGACTTCAGGGTTCACGTTGGCGTAAAAGCCATATTCATTGGCAGCGATTTGCTGCCAGGAATTGAGTGGCTCTTCTTCAACCAATGAAATGCGCACAATCGATTTAATGCTTTTAAAGCCATACTTCCATGGCACCACTAGGCGAAGCGGTGCACCGTTTTGATTAGGTAGCTCTCGTCCATACATGCCCATCGCTAGAAAGCTTAGCGGATGCATTGCCTCATCAAGGCGTAGCCCTTCTACATAGGGCCAGTCGATTAGGGCAAAAGCGGAGCCTTGCCCAGGCATTTGTTCAGGATCTACTAGCGTTTCAAAGCGCACGTAATTGGCTTTTGACGTCGGCTCTGCGCGTTGAATAACCTCGGCAAGCGAAATGCCTAGCCAAGGAATAACCATCGACCAGGCTTCAACACAGCGTAGCCGGTAAATGCGTTCTTCAAACTGGGAAGGGTTGACGAGATCTTCAAGGGCGAAGCGCCCACCCTTATTGACCTCACCATCAATCACTACGCTCCAAGGCTTAGTCACCAGCGAGCCCGCTTTGCGTGAGGGGTCGCTTTTGCCGGTACCAAATTCAAAAAAATTGTTGTAGCTGCTGGCATCCGCATAAGGGGCCATTTTGTCCTGGCTCGGGTCAGTAGGCACAACTGCCCGCCACTCGGCCGCATCGCGTTTGGCCTTAAACCATTCAGGCGCATCGCCTTCGGGAACATCGTTGTAGTCAGGCATTTGCTCACTGGCTGAGGTGTGGCCTGCTAATGCCAGCCCTGCTCCGAGGCCCGCGAGTCCGCCCATAAAACGTCGGCGTGATAAGTAAATCGACTCAGGGGTGACCTCTGATTCATGTAAGTCACCAGGTTTAGCAATTTTAATCAGCATGGTGATGCTCCTGCCGGTCAACAACCATCGGCTGGTTAAATGATGTCGGCAGGCTAGCCGGTGTCGACGTCATTCAATCATTCTCGTTCAACTGCCTTTCTCTGACGTTTATCGAAGCAGGTAGTTCAGAAAGTTGCTGCTGTAACGCCGTCATTTGTTGACCCATTGTGGTCTGCCATTCGCGCTCACGTTTCATCTGCTCTCGCTGCTGTTTGTTGTTTTCCTGAGCATCTTCCAATTGCTGAGTGAGCGATGCAATGCGCTCTTCCTGGGTGGCGATGTGCTGCTCCTGTTCTTTTGCCTGCTGGGCATATTGGCTTGCCTGAGTCTGCTGTTTTAGTAGATCGCCGCGATTTTGCTTTAGCTCCTCCGTTAACGCCTCGATGCGTTGCTGCTTCTGCTGGAGCCGCTTTTGCGAGGCTTTTCCTTCCTGAGCACGCTCCTGGCGAGCCTCATCCAGCATCGCCATCAATCTTCCCTCGGCATTTTCATTGCGCTGCTCTTCTTGGGCCAGGCGTTTTTCCCATACGCTCTGTTGCTCTTTTAACGCAGCGGTATGTTGCTGGCCAAGGGCCTCATTATGCTGGTGTAAGGTTTCATTTGCTTTTTTTAACTGCTGGTTTTCCTCATGCGCCTCAGTGGCAGCCTGCTGCCAATGTTGCTCTTTGGCCTGGCTTGCGGCCAGCTCACGGTTAAGCGCTTCAAGACGCTGCTCGGTATGGCGGAAGTGTTCCGCCAGGGCGCTTTCGCGCTGTTCGGCGTTCGCGGCTAACTGTTCGGCATTCTCTGCCAGCTGTTGGGCTTCTTCGACTTGTCGATTCGCCTCTTCGCGGTAGTGCAGCAGCGCCTGATTGGCGACTTCTTGCGCTTCACGCCATAGCTCACTGGCGACATTAACAACTACCTCAGGGACACCTTTAGGTGGAGGAACGTCGCGGTTCTGTTCGCGCTCGGTGCGCCAATAGCGGAAGTGCTCGCTAATCGTCGTAAAGCTGCCGGTACCCAACACCTCGCGGATTCGTTGCACGCTGGGTGTATCGCCACGGGTAAGAAGCGTATCGATTGCGTGCTGTACGTCACTGTACTGAATGCCACTGCGCGCCATGCTGTCTCTTCCTGATATTGCCTATTGAATCGTTCTATTTTCCGCGTAATGGCTTATAAATACAATAATTACGTTATACGTATTACGTAACTTTATTTATCATTAAGCAATAAAATTCAAGATTACTCTTATAATCTTGAATTTATACACGCCCGGCATCATACTTATCCCTTAGCAAACAGCGGCATAGCGATGCAGGCTAAAATAGAGCCAGGTAGCGTTATCGAGATAGGTATCAGTATGTTTATGATCAAATGGACGTAATTGCCGGACAGAAGGGCGGCATACAGGCGTCAGGCGCTGTAGTGGAGCTGCCATTTCAGTCATCACACATTAATGCGCATACAGACGCTCAGGCCGTTGCTGCATGGCTTGCCGAGTATCAGGACAGCCCGCAAACCTGGAAAAGCTACCGGCGTGAAACCGAGCGACTGTTGCTTTGGCTTGACCACCAGCACTTAACGCTGGAAGCGATGAACCGGGAAACGCTGCGCCAATTTGAAGCATTCTTGGCAGACCCGCAGCCCGCCCAGCACTGGGTTGGGCCTTCAAAACCTCGTTACCACCCGGAGTGGCGGCCATTTCGTGGAGCGTTATCACCCGCCAGCCGCCGACAAAGTTTGATTATTTTGCAGGGGCTGTTTAGCTGGCTGGTAGAAGCAGGGTGGGTCAGCCATAACCCGTTTCGGTTGATGCGCGATAAATCTCGCCGCCTAAACAATCAGACACCGCGTATTGAGCGCTATCTGGAACGTGAGCTATGGGAGTGGTTTTGGTGTTGGCTTAATCAGCCAGTGAGTGACGGGAAGGGAAGTCGTGCCGAGTATGAACAGGCCCGACGCCGATTTATCTTTGGCTTTGCCTACTTATTAGCACCGCGTATTAGCGAAATGGCGGGCGCCCGCATGGGCGATTTTTCCCAATCAGAAGGGCGCTGGTGGTGGTCCGTGGTGGGCAAAGGCAGCAAGCTTGCTCGCGTCCCAGTGCCTGATGATATGCAGGCATGTTTGGCTGGTTGGCGACAAGCGCTTGGGCTTGATGGATTGCCCATGCAATTTGACGAGACACCTGCTATCCGAGCGCTGGATGGAAAGCGGGGGATTGGTGATAATCAACTTTACCGGCTGATCCGTGAAACCTTTGCAGAAGCGGCCGACGTACTTGAAGCTGAAGAGGGGGCGCCCGCCTATGTGGCTGCGCTGCGCAAGGCAACACCGCACTGGCTGCGGCACACCTCGATCACTCACCAGGCTCAAGCGGGTATTAGCTTGCGTCACTTGGCAGAAAGCGCCCGCCATGCACGGTTGGACACCACGTCGCGCTACCTGCACACCGAAGATAACGAGTGGCACCGTGAACAGCAACGTCACCGGCTTACGCCATAAGGCACGTCAGGCTGACAAAGCTATCCACGCAAGCCACCTTGAACCCGTATAATGGTCTGACGCTTTTAAATCGAATATGAAAAGGAACGAGTATGAGCACTTCCGGCGCCGAGCAGGCCCAGCAAGAGCTAATCGAAGAGTTTGAAATGTTTGATAACTGGATGGACCGATATCAATACATTATCGATATGGGCAAGCAGCTTCCTGATTTTCCAGAGGCGTGCAAAACTGCGGAGTATAAAATTCAGGGCTGCCAATCCAATGTATGGATGCGCCATGAACAGCAGGGCGACACGCTGGTCTTTAGCGCTACCTCTGATGCGGCAATTGTTTCTGGGCTGATTGCGGTGCTGTTACGCATCTATAGCGAGCGCACAGCGGCTGAAATCCGCACTACCGAACCGCACTTTTTAGCGGATCTTGGGCTGGATAAACATCTTTCCCCCACGCGCAGCAATGGCCTCCACGCCATGCTTGAGCGTATTTACCAAGTGGCGCAGCAAGCCTAATACGGCATTAACGTTGATGTTGATGACAGCATGAAGGAGAGGGCGGCGACTCGTCGTCCTCTTTACAAAGTTGCTCACTACGCCCACCGGGAACAGGGTCCATGCCACCAGGGTTGCCAGGATGGCATTTTAGGATTCGCTTGATAGCCATCCAACCACCTTTGACAGGGCCGTGCACCTGAAGGGCTTCAATGGTGTAGGAGGAGCAGCTTGGCCAAAATCGGCAGCGAGGCCCGAGCAGGGGACTAATAAGGTATTGGTAGGCACGCACCGTGCCAACCATTACTAAAACCGCCAGCTTGCGTAAAGCACGTAATATGTAATGCACCCAGCGCATGACTAACGGTTACCGTAAAGCTCATCAGGGTGAATAAGCGGTTCACTATTAATGGTGGCATCGGCGCTGGTTAGTGACAGATAAAAGCAGCTTCGGCGACCGGTATGGCAAGCAGGACCTGTCTGGTCTACCTGTAGCAGCAATGTATCGCCATCACAATCCAGAGCCGCCGACTTAAGATGCTGCTGCTGTCCGGATGACTCGCCTTTTCGCCAGAGCTTTTTGCGTGAACGCGAATAGTAGCAAACGCGATGCGTGCTCAGCGTTTCCTCCAGTGCTTCACGCGTCATCCAGGCCATCATTAACACTTCTTTGGTGTCATACTGTTGAGCGATAGCAGGCAATAAACCTTCCGCGTTAAATCTAACAGCATCCAATAACGTCGTGGTGGCGGGCAATGTATCTTGTGGCGTTGCCGCCTCAAGTGCCTTGAATAACGTATCAGCCGGTAGTTGATCAAAACGAGACATATCTATTATTCACTCTTGGCTCGACAGTTTTGACAAAGGCCTTGCAGCTCAATCGTCTGTCGTTCAACACTAAAGCCTTGCCGGCTGGCAAAGGCTGACAGCTGATCGCTGACTTCATCCAAATGCAGTTCTTCGACGTAACCACATTGACGGCAAATCAGCAGTTGGAACCCATGAATATGTTCAGGACAGGCGCATGCCACATAGGCGTTTAGCGACTCGATACGATGCACCAATCCTTGGTCAATCAAGAATTCCAGCGCTCGATAAACTGTAGGAGGGCGGGCAGCCGCATGCTCTGTTGAAAGTTTATCCAACAGGTCATAGGCTTTTAAACCGCCGCCATTGTGAGCAATCAACTCAAGCACGCGGCGTCGAATGGGGGTAAATCGAACGCCGCGGCTGTGACACTGTGATTCCGCTTGTTGAAGTAGCGTATTCGCTTCAGTCATTGGTGCACTCAGTAAACGTCATCAGCTTAGTCTACGCGCTTGCGATAGTTGTGTCAGGGCTTTCTGTTAGCTCACTCTTGCGAGCAAAGTGGTGCTGAGCAAACGCGACACGCTCGGCAACTGGCACCCCTTCTGGTTGACGCTCGATGAGATCAAGCCGGCGACGCAAACCCTCTCCGTTGGTCATTTGAATCGCAAGGCCCGGGCGTGCATTCAGCTCAAGCAGCATGGGCCCATGTTGCCTGTCCAGCACCATATCGGTTCCCAAATAGCCTAATCCGGTCATTTCATAGCAACCCGCCGCCAGATTTAGCAGGGTGTCCCACTGGGGGACCGCTAGGCTTGCCAGGTCATGCCCGGTATCCGGGTGGTTGAAGCAAGGGCGGTCAAACTGCACGCCGCGAAGCGCTTCTCCGGTGGCAATATTCAATCCAACACCGACCGCTCCCTGGTGCAGGTTGGCTTTGCCATCGGAGGCCGCCGTTGATAAGCGCATCATCGCCATGACGGGGTAGCCCTTGAAAACGATGACCCGAATATCCGGCACACCTTCGTAGGTATATGCCATCAGGCTTTCTTCAAAATTAATCAGCGTTTCAATGACAGCTACATCCGGAGAGCCGCCCAGGGAGTAAAGCCCTGAAAGAATATTAGAGACATGACGCTCTACAGCCTCAAGCGTTAAATGCGCTCCGCTGGGTTTAACAAACTGATTATCAACTACCTTTTCGATAACCAGGATACCCTTGCCGCCACTGCCTTTGGCAGGTTTGATAACAAAACCATCATGACCTGTCAGCATATCGCCAATATGCTGAACGCCAAACTGCGTGGTTACCGTACCAATAAGTTCCGGCGTGGTAATGCCATACTCTTGCGCCAAAAGTTTAGTCTTGAGCTTGTCATCCACCAACGGGTAAAGGCGCCGTGAATTATACCGGCCAATATAGCGAATATTGCGCCGATTCATGCCGATAATGCCTTTGTCGCGCAGGCAGCTAGGCCATGTCCAGTTGTTGAGCCAACTCATGATGGCTTCTCGTCATCAGTAATCGGCTTGAAGCGGCGTAACTCCAGCAGACGATAGCCGGTGTAGTTACCCAAAATCAGAATAAGCGCCATTAAAATCAGCTGAACACCCAGGAAGTTGAAGGTGATGTGACGCACCCAGGGGTTGTTCATGGCAAGGTATGCGAGCACGGCTGTCAACAAGCTGCCGCCCCCCTGAATAATGACCTGTTTTGGGCCTTCTTCTTCCCAGAGGATCGACATCCGCTCAATCGTCCAGGCCAGGATAATCATGGGGAAGAAGGTGACCGTGAGCCCTGCGCTTAGACCCATACGGTAAGCCAATACGGTAAAGATCGAGATAATCGCGATGACCGTTATGATGACCGCTGACACTCTCGCCACCAATAATAAGTTCAAATAAGACAGATAGTTACGAATAACCAAGCCAACAGCCACGATCAGCAGGAAGCCAATCAAACCCGTCAGCAGGGTGGTTTGTATAAAGGCGAGGGCGATCAGAACAGGCATAAACGTGCCTGATGTTTTCACCCCGACCAATACACGCAAAAACACAACGACCAAAGCGCCAATGGGAATCAGCAGGATCGTTTGGAAAAGTGCTTGTTCTTCAAGTGGTAAGCTATGGATTGAGAAGTTCAGCAGCGTATCATCAGAAAAGTGGTTGCGCACAGCAGCAGACGCTGGCTGATGGTGCGTTAGCATAGAGAAGCTAACCCGCGAGTTTGTACCGCCTTGAACTTCAAGCACCGCCCGACCACTTGTTTCCCAGAGCAGCAGGTTCTCGGGCTGGCCTTCCTCGCCCGTTGCGGGGTCGAATATATTCCAGCTTTCTGCAGGCTCATCAAATACCTGAATCCAACTGCTTAATAGTTGACGCCGGCGCCCATCTTCCAGTAGTAGTCCGCTGACTTCTCGTGCTTGTACACCCGCTTGATTTAGCAAGCGCACGATGAGAGCTGACGGCGTTTCCTGGGTAAGCAGTAAGCGGGCATTTTCGCCCTGACGCTCGCCATTTACATCAAGAATTAGCTCACGCGCAAAGGTCGCATTATTTGCACTTCTGGCCCACGCTCTATCAATTAGCTGGGTAGCTGCTGAATCATAAGGACTTTCCCAGGGCGTGCTCGACACCAGCCCTGGCGGTGCTTGTACCGGCGGGCGGGAACCAGGTGATACCAGCATTTGCACCGAATAATAGAGCTGCTGGCTGCCAGCAGCATTCCGAATGGTCCATTCGGCTTGGCGCCCGAAATCATCCGTCTGGTAGGCTAAACCATAGCCAGAAGAAGCGGTATTTTCGGTCAGTACACGAAAGCCTGCCTGCTGGGTGGGCAGCGCTAAGTCCACTTTTACGGGGCCATTCTGGGCATTGAAATTGATAACGGCCTCAATTTCCCATACCTGACGCTGCTCGCCTGGTACCCAAGGAATTTCAAAATGAAGATGTCTATGCACACTGGTGGCAATACCTGCCACAAGAAGTAGACCTACAATGATATAAAACGGAAGGCGTGACATTAAAATTCCTTTCAGCGAAAAGCGGCAGGGGAGCTTTTACTCTTCGATATCGTCTTGGTCGACCGCTTCATCTTCAGCGGCTTGTTCAGCAGGGTCACCGCCGGGAAATTCTGGACGCTCATGTAAGTAGGTTTGCGCCACATCAACAATAGCAATATCCATTAAGAAACGGCGGCCTAGCAATACGGGGAAATCGAGGTGGGTACGATCATTCAGCGTAAATTCGACGTTTTCACGAATAGGACCGAGCGTCATTAATAGAGAGACAACGGGGCGAGACTCTTCACCAGACGCTTGAACAATGCGTACACGCCGTTGAACAGGTGCCTCGATCCACTCGTTACGCAATGACTCCACGACACTATCATCCTCAGTCAGTGCCAGCTTGAAGCGCACCCAATCTTCGCCATCGCGCTCAAAGCGCGTAATGTCGGAGGCCGATAATGATGACGTCTCTGCACCGGAGTCCACGCGTGCTTTTAAATAGGTACCTACACCTGGCAGGCCAACCCATTCGCTACGTCCCAGCATGGTTTTCATATCTAGCGTGGTGTCCACTTCACACTCTTCGCGGATAATGATGGGCTCGTCACCCCGAGCTTCAAGCTCCTTTATATCACCGCGTAAAAGGCGTAGCAGGCTACCTACTTCACGAACATCAGCGGTAAGCACCTGCTGCTGGCTGAGTTGTTGCGCCTGATGCTGAGCATTGGCACTGCATTGTTGCCCTAATGCATCCTGTAGCTCGAGCATTCGAGTATTGAATGCTACCTCGTTCAATAACGGTGGCTCATTAG
The DNA here is from genome assembly GCF_052378905.1 of Halomonas sp. AOP22-C1-8. Taxonomy (NCBI): domain Bacteria; kingdom Pseudomonadati; phylum Pseudomonadota; class Gammaproteobacteria; order Oceanospirillales; family Halomonadaceae; genus Halomonas; species Halomonas sp. AOP22-C1-8. Next base: position 29,408 of record NZ_JBQSYD010000035.1, read on the forward strand.
AATCTGGTTGCTGAAGGGCGCAGCCAGAAAATAGAAGTGATAAACCAGCCATCAGCCACAAAACACCTGGGCGCATAACGAGAGACATCCTTGAAAATTAAAAAGGAATAATAAGGAGAAGCTAGACCGGTTGTCCAACGCCGTATTAACTTTTTAGAAGCTACCTAATCTACCATTTAACATAATATATATTATGCGAACATCTAAATTCTTAATTTCCACATAAAACACTTAAGGTGGCGTATATCCGTCTAATATTCTGATTTTTTTGACCCCAATGGCTTTAGCGTGCACATTCTTACATAACCAGATGCCGATTGCTTCCTCCTGGATCGGTTCCGACCGCGAAGATGACATTTATGCTGCAGACAAGCCCAGATTATCGTTTCAGCTTTTTAACGTGGTCACCCCCCGATAATGCCGAGCGTTAATGTCGGTTTCATCTGTCATCTCCTGTTGAGCCGCCATCTCTTCGGGCGTAAACCGCGCTCTATGGCGCGCAGCAAACCGCTCAAGATCAGCATGGGTGCACATCTGCCCAGTAAAAATATTGATGTACTGAGCCACTCGGGCGATCCGCGTATCTTGGGTCTCCTGGGTATGCATCGAGATATAGCCGATCTGAATCAAATACATCGTGCGTGCACGGGTATCAGCTTCCAACACGTCATAGTCATAGCGAATAAACATGTCTTGCAGCGCTTGTAGCCGCACGCTATCGGCTTGGCTAACGCGCTCAGCAACCGCTTGATCTTGCAGGCTCCAGCTTCTAACGGCGTACTCAAATTCAGAATCAAATACCGCTGGGTCAAACCAACAGTCAAAGATATTGAGCGTGGCTTCCACGATGGAAGACGCATATTTCTCCGATTGCTCAATTAAGGCCTGGGTATTTTGTCGCTCCCACCGCTCCAGTAGTGCAGCAAGCACTTCTTCACGGTCTTTAAATAGCCAGTAAAAACTAGTGCGTGATGTTTTTAACTTCTTTGCTAACGGTACGATCTTGACGGCGCTGACTCCCGAGGCTGTCAGTAGCTCGTAAGCAGCATCAATCCAAGCAGTTTGGTTAATCGTGGCGCGTCCGTTTTTCACGTATTGCTCTCTTTGCCATGGTGATGTAATCGATCATACAGCAAGCTTGTCATCTTTATGTACAGAGATGTCATATATATTGACAGCTATGAACAGAGAAGACTAGCTTGTGATAATCATCAAAACAACAAGAGAAGACGACCGTGAAAAATGACCCTTTGCTACAGCCGCTACAACTAAAACATTTAACGCTGAAAAATCGGGTAATGTTGACTTCTCACGAACCCGCCTACCCCGAAGATGGCATGCCTAAAGAGCTATACCGGGCCTATCATGTTGAACGTGCCAAGGCAGGTATTGCCCTGACCATGACTGCTGGGTCGGCAGCGGTTTCCCGAGACAGCCCGCCGGTGTTTAACAATATTTTGGCTTATAAAGATGAGGTGGTGCCGTGGATGCGCGACCTCACCGAGGCATGCCACGAACACGGTACGGCGGTAATGATTCAGCTAACGCACCTGGGTCGCCGCACCCGGTGGGACAAAGGGGATTGGCTACCGGCGGTATCAGCCTCCAATCATCGAGAAGCATCTCATCGTGCTTATCCAAAAAAAGCCGAGCTTTGGGATATTGAGCGATTAATCAAGGATTACACTGACGCCGCCGAACGCATGTACGCAGCAGGCTTGGACGGCATGGAGATTCAGGCGTACGGTCATCTGATGGATCAGTTCTGGTCACCGTTAACCAACGAGCTTGATGCGCCTTATGGCGGTAGCCTGGATAACTGGCTACGGTTTACCTTTGAAGTGCTCCAAAGCATCCGTGAGCGTGTTGGTGAGAAGTTCTTACTTGGCGTGCGTTATACCGGTGACGAGTGCTTACCCGGGGGGTTCGATGCCCGTGATGGCATGACCATTTCGCACCGTTTGAAAGACAGCGGTTTGGTAGATTTTCTTAATGTCGTTAAAGGGCATATTGATACCGATCCGGGTCTGACGGACGTGATTCCTATCCAAGGCATGCCCAGCGCGCCACATCTGGATTTTGCAGGCGAGATTAAGCATGAAGTCGACTTCCCCACTTTCCATGGGGCTAAAATTCAGGATGTTGCGACGGCTCGTCATGCGATTGCCACCGGCAAGGTCGATATGATCGGCATGACTCGTGCTCATATGGCCGACCCACACCTAATGAAAAAAGTCATCGAAGGCCGTGAAGAAGAGATCCGTCCCTGCGTGGGCGCCAATTACTGTCTGGACCGCATCTACCAGGGCGGCGCGGCGTACTGTATTCACAACGCCGCGACTGGACGTGAAACCACCATGCCCCATACCATCCCTCTCGCCAATACCAAACGTAAGGTAGTGGTCGTTGGCACAGGCCCCGGCGGGCTGGAAGCCGCCCGCGTGGCTGCCGAACGCGGTCACGAAGTCGTCGTATTTGAAGCAGCAGATACCCCCGGCGGGCAAATTCGTTTAACGGCACAGAGCGAGCGTCGTCGAGAAATGATGGGAATCATCGACTGGCGCTTTGAGCGCTGTCAGGCCATGGGCGTAACATTTCATTTCAATGTTTTTGCCGAACAGGATGAAGTACTCGCCGAAGCGCCGGATGTGGTCATTGTGGCAACGGGCGGGCAGCCTAACGAAGAGGCGCTTCAAGAGGGCAACGAGCTGGCCGTCACCGGTTGGGATCTGCTCTCAGGCCATGTGGCGCCAGGCAGCAACGTGCTGGTGTACGACGATGCAGGCGACCATACCGCCCTACAAGCGGCTGAGATTATTGCCAAAGCAGGCGGTAAGGTCGAATACATGACAGCCGACCGCGCCTTGGCGCCGGAGGTCATGGCTATGAACCTGGTGCCTTACATGCGTACACTACAAATGCTGGATACCACGTTCACCCCAACCTTCCGCCTGACTGGTATTAAGCGCGACGGCAGTGAGCTGGTTGCCTTGGTCAGCAGCGATTACACAAACGTTGCTAAAGAGCGGCGCGTAGACCAAGTCGTCGTCAATTTCGGCACCTTGCCTATGGCCGATCTATATGAAGAGCTGAAGCCGCTGTCGAGCAACCAAGGGGCCGTCAACTATGACAACCTGATTGTAGGCACACCGCAGCCTATCGCTACCGAAGGCAAGTTCCAGCTGTTCAGGATTGGGGATGCCATTTCGCACCGCAATACCCATGCCGCGATTTATGATGCCCTGCGCATCGTCAAAGACTTATAAGGTCCTGGCACTTAAGGGAGCCGGTTTTCGACCCGGCTCACTATTTTTAGTTTAGTGCTTTTCTTGGTCGTCTAGTCTCGCAGG
>NZ_JBQSYD010000036.1:0-30827 GCF_052378905.1 Halomonas sp. AOP22-C1-8
TTAAAAAACCCCTTCCAATTGGAAGGGGTTTTTAGTTACTCAGCCGCTAATAAGCTTAAATAAAACGCCCAAGGCCGACCGCTGAGCGCAGTTTATCCATGGTTAACGCGGCCTCCTCCCGAGCACGCTGAGCGCCTTTTTGCAGTACCGCTTCAATATGAGCAGGGTCATCCATTAGCGCGTTGTAGCGCTCACGGGGTTCGCTCAGGTGTGTATTGAGATACTCAAACACCTGGTTTTTAGCATCGCCCCAGCCAATACCGGCGGCGTACTGTTCACGCAGAGCAGACGTTTCGCTCTCATTGGCAAATGCCGCGTATATCTGGAACAGGGTGCAGGTATCCGGGTCTTTCGGCTCGCCGGGCTCAAGCGAGTTGGTCTTGATTTTACGCACCAGCTTTTGAAGCTTTTTCTCGGGCGAAAACAGCGGGATGGTATTGTTATAGCTTTTGGACATTTTGCGCCCGTCCAGTCCTTTCAACACCTCGCCTGTCTCACTTACCACCGCTTCGGGTAGCGTAAAGTACTGCCCTTTATAGAGGTGGTTGAACCGCCCGGCCATATCACGTGCCATTTCGATATGCTGAATCTGATCGCGCCCTACCGGCACCTTTTTGGCGTTGAACATCAGGATATCGGCAGCCATCAATACCGGATAGCCAAAAAGCCCCATGGTGATGCCTTTGTCCGCGTCCTGGTCGCCTGCTTCTTCGTTCTCAGCCACGGCGGCTTTGTAAGCGTGGGCGCGGTTCATCAGGCCTTTGGCACACACGCAGGAAAGCATCCACGAGAGTTCTTGAACTTCCATCAAATCAGACTGGCGGTAAAAAATGGCGTTGTCGGTATCCAGCCCAAGCGCCAGCCAGGTAGCGGCAATTTCCAGGCGTGACGCTTGCACGCGCGCAGGGTCCTGGCACTTGATCAGGGCGTGGTAATCCGCCAAAAAATAGAACGACTGAACATTGGGGTCCTGGCTTGCTTCAATCGCCGGTTTAATCGCACCAACGTAGTTGCCTAAGTGCGGTGTACCGGTCGTCGTAATACCGGTTAAGACGCGGGTTTTAGCAGTTTGACTCATTGTGTTTAGGCTCTTGGGCAAATAGCCCTATCATAACGCGCAGATTTACGCGTGTCGAATGCCATCAGCGCAATCCTGCCAGCCGCCACGTTGCTTCTTCCGGGCTTTGCCTCACAAAAACAGCGTGTGTACTGGCAGACGTACCACCGCTTCTGGCCGTGATGGCAACGCGCTGATCCGCCAGCCGTTCAATATCAATGATGAGGTCATCAAGTAACCGCCTTTGGCCCTCGGCTTGCGCTATTGGCAATGCCTCAAGCAGTGCGTTGAGCACCTGGCGTGGCAACAACGCCTGACTATCATCGCTTTGCAACTGTCGCTTATCGCCGATATTGAAGGCGGGTGGATACGTTAGTAAACGGTTCAAGAAGGCATCCCGCGATGCTGCATACTGGCGGTCCGACAAGACAGCCAGCAGGCTCTCATCCAGCATTTGGGCCTGAACGGCAATTCGAAAATTACCCGCCAAACGCTCATCGACTAACGCCGTCCGCATACTCGCCACGCCCAGCAGCAGCGCGGCAGAAAGAAGCGCCATGACGATCACCAGCGCAGCCCCCTGCTGATGCTTCATGGGCTGCCCTCCATGGCGGGAAGAGGTGTACGACGCGTAATAACGTGATCACGCTGCATCACATGCCATACAAACGGTGTTTGGCGCTCGCCCGCAAATTGGAGCGTTACCCGATAAAGCCCTGTTATACCATCGGCGTCTTTCTCAAACAGGCTAAGCGCGTCGCATGCGTGACTGCCTTTATAAAGCCCTTCTATCAAGGGCTGGCTGTTATGACGTAACGCACAGGTGGTCGCATCGACCAGCGAGTCATTGATCTCATACTGGCCTGCCTCGCCTTTACGAATGTCCCGGGTGAGCGATTGAACGGCAAAAACAAGCGCTTCCTGCTCGCGACTGATGGCCTCGACGCGCTGAAAGGTCGTCACAGTGGTTAACAAAAGCTGGCCTGCGCCCAAAATAATAATGGCGCCGATCACCATCGCGACCATCATTTCAACCAGCGTAAATCCTCCTTGGCGCTTATTGAGCATTAGGCGCCTCGCCAGCATAGCGCGCTTCAATAAAGGGCAAGGTAAACACGTAGTCAAAATGGTCAGCCGCTTGATTGGAAGACCGTGCACGCATCGTAATGGAGACGGTCAATTGGCAACCTCCGGATACAAAAGCGCTATCAACCGTGCCCGTTGCGCCGTTAAGCGGTGCTTGTGAAGGCGTAAACCACTCGGCCTGCCAGTCACTCTCCAGCCCCGCCGTGAGGTGTCGGCAGTTTTGTTTCGCCGCCAGCTGCGCCCAAGCGCGCTCCTGGGCATCCAGGGCTGCCACACTTGCCACGGAGTATTGGTAGCCCGAAGCGGCGCTTTGCAGCGACGTTAGCTGAATGGCGGCGATGCCGATCAGCCCAAACGCCAGCAAGGCCAAGGCAATTAACACCTCCACCAGGGTAAACCCCTCTTGGCGCCGCACTTACCAGCACGTCTCGGGCAAGCGTTCACCTTGACTACTGAGCGTTATGGCCTGGCCACAGCCATCTTTTCGCTCAGTCGACGCGCTTAGCACATAGCGACCGTCCTGGCGTTCAGAATAGGCAATGCGATAATGCCCGCTTGGTGACAGGTGGGGCATTTCACAGTCTTGATAGGAGTAGGTTCGGGCGTGACAGCGCGCTAGTTCAGCCGCCGCCTGCCTTAACCCCGCATGCGCATCCGTGCGCAGGGATGTTTGCAGGTAGCGGGAGTAAGCAGGGTAAGCCATGCCAGCGATAAGGCCGAGAATGCCCATCGCCACCACAAGCTCAAGAAGCGTAAAACCGCGCTGACGCTCTATCGAGCGGCCTGCGCGAATAGAGTAAGGATAAAGCGAAAACCTCACGTGATGCTCCTGCATCAGCCACCGCATACGCAGTGCATCAGCTGCTGACGATTACCTGCTCGCGCAGCTCTTTGGGCATGGAGAACGTAATGCTCTCCTCGCGGCCTTTTAGCTCTTCCGGCATGGAAGCACCCAATGACTGAAGCTTGCCAATTACGCCTTTCACCAACACTTCCGGGGCACTGGCGCCCGCCGTTACGCCGATGCGGCCGACGTTTTCAAGCCACGTTGGCTCAATCTGGTCGGCATTATCTATCAGGTACGCCTGTGTTCCCATACGCTCGGAAAGCTCGCGCAAGCGGTTAGAGTTGGAACTATTGGGGCTGCCCACTACAAGCACTAAGTCACTGTCCGCGGCCAGTTCACGCACCGCATCCTGGCGGTTTTGCGTGGCGTAGCAAATATCATCTTTACGCGGTCCACTGATCTCGGGAAACCTCTCGCGCAGCGCATCAATCACTTTGGCCGTGTCATCCATCGACAGCGTCGTTTGGGTCACAAAGGCAAGGCTGGAAGGATCATTGACCTCCAGGTTGGCAACGTCCTGCTCATCTTCGACTAGATAGATGCGACCGCCATGCGCCGTGTCATAGCGTCCCATGGTGCCTTCTACTTCGGGATGGCCTGCGTGCCCAATCAGCACGCACTCGTGCCCCCGTTTGGCGTAACGCAAGACTTCCAAATGCACCTTGGTGACCAGCGGGCAAGTGGCATCAAACACTTTCAGCCCACGCCGGTCAGCATCGGACTGTACGGCTTGAGACACGCCATGCGCAGAGAAAATAACGATCACGTCATCCGGCACTTCGTCGAGCTCTTCCACGAAGACAGCCCCACGCTCGCGCAGCGTTTCCACCACAAAGCGGTTGTGGACAACTTCATGGCGCACATAGATAGGCGGCCCGAACACATCCAGTGCACGGTTGACGATGTCTATAGCGCGATCCACGCCGGCACAAAAACCACGCGGATTGGCCAATTTGATCTGTATGGGCTGTGCTTGCGTCGATTGCATAGTAGTGCCTTGATGCGTTACCGCACCGTTTAGTGAATAAGAACCCGGCTAATGCTAAAGCCAATGCTAAAGACTAGTGCGTTGTAACCGGTTTTACATCCAGTACGTCAACCTCAAAGGTTAACGTGCGCCCCGCCAGCGGATGATTAAAATCCACCTCGACGCGGTCGCCTTCAATGGTTTTGACCACACCAGGCAATTCCGTTCCCGCTTTATCGGCAAACGACATCACCATACCAATTTCAGGCGCTTCATCGCCAAAATCAGCGCGCTTTAACGTCTGGATATTTTGCGGATTGTGCTGCCCAAAGGCATGCTCGGGAGAGACCTGAAAAGTACCTGTCTCGCCCGTTGTCATGCCTTTAATCGGGTGCTCAAAGCCGGGTGGCAAATTGCCGTCACCGTACTGAAAGGTGGCCGGTGCCTTCTCTTTGGTAGAGTCTACTACCGTGCCATCTTCAAGTTTCAGGGTGAAGTGCAGGGTCACTTCCATCCCCTCATCAATCAGGTAATCACTCATTACACTGCTCGCTATGTGGTAAGGCCCTGGCATACTGCCACCAGGGCCTGATTAATGCTAACCGAGTTAGAGGTCGCGGGTTACTTCGTTGAGTGGGCTTTTTTACGCCGCCGGTCGCCCATCACTGACTCCCAAATCAACCCAATGGCCCCCAGAGTAATCCCGATGTCTGCCACGTTAAAGGCGGGATAGTACCAACCGGCCACATGAAACGATAAAAAATCGACCACGTAGCCATGCACCAGGCGGTCATAGAGATTCCCAAGCGCCCCACCGATAATCAGCGGCAGCGAAATGGCCAGCAGCTTTTCATCGGCTCTAACACGGGAAAGCCAGATGGTCAGGCCCACGCTTGCACCAATGGCAATAATGGCGAAAAACCAACGCTGCCAACCAGGGTGGGAAGCCAAAAAGCTAAAGGCCGCCCCCGTGTTATGCATTAAGGTGAAGTTAAAAAACGGCAGCACTTCTACCGGCTGCAGATACCCCAGCTGGCTGCTGGCAATCGCCTTGGTGGCCAAATCCAGCACAATCACGGCAACGGCCAACCACAGCCAGCGCAGCGGCTGGCGCATGGGCGGCCGCACGTTGGACGAGACCGACTCAGGCATAGTGACGCACCTCACCCGGGCCATCCGGCAGATTAAGAATCGAACGCTTGCACAGCGTGGGATGCTCAGGATGCGTACCTACGTCAGGGCGGCGCTCCCAGCTACGTTCGCACTTCTCAAACGCACTGACGACCACCGCTACTTTGAGCCCTTCTAGCTCGCTGTAGGCAGATGCCTCGGCATCCGCCAGCGGCTTGAGAGTCGCTTCCGAGGTAATCAGCACAAAGCGTAACTCGTCGCCCAGTTGTGACAGCAACACATTGAGTTCGTCGCTAACGTAAAGGGTGACTTCGCTGTCCAGCGAGCCTTTGATGGCCCCTTCGCTACGCGCTTCTTCCAAGCGTTTATTCACCGCCTGCTTGACCTCTAGCACTGCTTCCCAGTATTCACGCCCCATCTCGGCGTCAGCATCAAGGGGCTTCAGGTCGGTATAGTAGGTTTCCAGCAGTACGCTGTCGCCACGCTTGCCCGGGATATGCTCATAGATCTCTTCTGCAGTGAAGGAGAGAATCGGTGCGACCCAACGCGAAAGCGCCTCGATAACATGATAGAGCGCGCTCTGACAGCTGCGGCGTGCCCGCGAATCAGCCTGAGTGGTGTACTGGCGATCCTTGATGATATCCAGATAAAAACCACCCAGGTCGCGCGCGCAGAACGTATGCACCTGCTGATACACGTCCAGGAAGCGGTACTCTTCATACGCTTTCTGAATGCGCTCTTGTAGCTGCAGTGCGCGGTCGATGACCCAGCGATCCAGGGCGATCATATCCTCAAAAGCCACCATATCGCGCGCCGGGTCAAAGCCGGTCAGGTTGGCCAAAAGAAAGCGCGACGTGTTGCGAATACGCCGATACACGTCCGCTGTACGCTTGAGGATCTCATCCGACACGGCCATTTCATTGGAGTAATCCGTCGAGGCCACCCAAAGGCGCAGAATGTCGGCACCCAGCTTGTCCATCACCGACTGCGGCGCGATGACATTACCCAACGACTTGGACTGCTTACGGCCTTGCGAATCGACGGTAAAGCCGTGGGTCAATAGCTGACGATACGGCGCGTGACCGTCAATTGCCGAACCGGTCAACAGCGACGAGTGGAACCAGCCGCGGTGCTGGTCAGAGCCTTCCAGATACAAATCAGCTCGCGGGCCGCTTTCATGGCCATGTGGATGCGAACCACGCAGCACATGGCGGTGCGTGGTGCCGGAGTCAAACCAGACATCCAGCGTGTCAGTCGACTTGTCGTATTCGGCGGCTTCCGCGCCCAGCAGCTCAGCAGCGTCGAGGCTAAACCAGGCATCAATGCCCTGCTCCTGCACGCGTTTAGCGACTTCTTCCATCAGCTCAATGGTGCGCGGATGCAGCTCGCCGGTTTGTTTGTGCAGGAAGAACGGAATCGGCACGCCCCAGTTACGCTGACGCGAGATGCACCAGTCTGGGCGATTAGCGATCATGCTGTGCAGGCGCGCCTGGCCCCAGGCGGGCGTGAACTGGGTCGCCTCGATGCCTTCCAGCGCGCGTTCACGCAGGGTTTTACCGTCTTTCCCCTGAATATCCATGCCCACAAACCACTGGGCTGTCGCACGGTAGATGACCGGCGTTTTATGGCGCCAGCAGTGCATGTAGCTGTGCACGATGGGCTTATGCGCCATCAGCGCACCCACTTCGTCAAGCTTGGCGACGATGTTGGGGTTGGCTTTCCAGATCATCTGGCCGCCAAAGAACGGCAGATCATCAACGTACACGCCGTTGCCCTGTACCGGGTTCAGCATGTCGTCAAAGCTCATGTCGTGGGCGCGGCAGGTATTGAAGTCATCCAGGCCGTAAGAAGGCGCAGAGTGAACGATACCGGTACTGCCCACTTCCGACTCAACGTAATCGGCCAGATAAACTGGCGACAGGCGATCATAGAACGGGTGGCGGAAGTTGATCAGGTCTAGCTTTTCACCGCGAGTGGTAGCGATGACCTCGCCCTGTAAACCAAAGCGTTCAAGGCAGCTTTCGACCAGCTCTTCGGCTAGCAGCAGCAGGCGCTCGCCGGTATCGACCAGCGCGTAGGTAAATTCGGGGTGAACGTTCAGCGCCTGGTTGGCAGGGATGGTCCAGGGCGTGGTGGTCCAGATCACCACCGCCGCCGGTTTGGGCAGCGCGGTTAAGCCAAACGCAGCGGCCAGCTTATCGGCATCTTCCACCGGGAAGGCGACATCAATCGCGTCGGACTTCTTGTCTTGATACTCGACTTCCGCCTCAGCCAGCGCCGAGCCACAGTCAAAGCACCAGTTAACCGGCTTCAGACCTTTAAAGACGTAGCCCGCTTCGACCATGTCGGCCAGTGCGCGAATCTCGCCTGCTTCATTGGCGTAGTCCATGGTGCGGTAGGGATGATTCCAATCACCGATAATTCCCAAGCGCACAAAATCAGCCAGCTGTGTTTCAACCTGAGCGCCCGCGTACTCACGGCATAGCTCACGCGCTTTTGCAGGCGCCAGGTGCTTACCGTGCGTGGTTTCTACCTTGTGCTCAATGGGCAGACCATGGCAGTCCCAGCCCGGCACGTAAGGCGCATCAAAGCCCGCCAGGTTTTTCGATTTAACGATAATATCTTTTAAAATTTTATTAACGGCGTGACCAATATGGATACTGCCGTTGGCGTAGGGAGGGCCATCGTGCAGTACAAACAGCGGTGCGCCAGCACGCGCTTCGCGCAGGCGCTGGTACAGGTTCATATCTTGCCAGCGTGAAACGCGTCCCGGCTCCTGCTTAGGCAACATGCCACGCATAGGAAAGTCGGTTTCAGGCAAGTTTAGCGTGTGCTTATAGTCCATGGTTCGGTCAGCCGTTGTTAGCATCGGCAGCGTCATCCGCCGAAGAAGGATCAGAAGAAATTGTCTTGGAAACCTGTGTCTTGGAAACCTGAGTCTTGGAAACCTGGGGCTTGGAAGCCTGAGTCTGGGAGGCCTGAGCCTCACGCCCAAGCGGGGCCGAGGCTAGCGGCAGCGCGTTATGACAACCAGTGACGGCCGTCGCAAAGTAGCGATGTGCCTGGCTCTGATCGCGCTCAATTTGCGCTTTTAGTGCATCAAAGTTGTCGAATTTCACTTCCCCACGAAGCCGCGCACAGGGAAATACCGTCATGCGTTTGTCGTAGAGGTCACCGTCAAAGTCAAACAGGTTGACTTCCAGTGTGGGCCGCTTGGAGCCAACCGTCGGCCGAAAGCCGACGTTAGCAATACCGTGGTAGCGTTGGCCGTTTTCAAGCGTCACCCCAACGGCATAGACACCGCGCAGCGTTAAGGGCTGAGGCAACAGGGGCAGGTTCGCCGTGGGCACACCAATGGTGCGACCAAGCTGCTGGTCACGCACCACACGCCCATCCAGCGAATACGCCCGCCCTAACAGATTGGCCGCTGCGGCAAAGTTACCGCTGGCAAGCAAAGTACGCACGCGTGAGCTTGAAACCCGCTCGTTCTCAACCGTAAAGGTGCGGGTATGTTCAACCCCAAAGCCCTGCTCTTCGCCCACCGCTGCCAGCAGCGTAAAGTCGCCCTGGCGGTCACAGCCAAAACGGAAGTCATCACCAACGACCAGATGTTTAACACCCAGCCCTTCGATCAGCACCTGATCAATAAATTCGCGCCCGGTCAGGCTTCTAAGGGCATTATTAAACGGCAGGCACAGCACCTGTTCAGCGCCGTACTGACCCAACAGACGCACCTTTTCACGCAAGCGCGTTAGCCGTGGGGGTGCCTGGTCACCGGCAAAGTACTCACGCGGCTGGGGCTCAAACACGACCACGGTTAGCGGCACGTTTAGGCGCGCAGCGTGCTCGCGGCACTGCTGCAAAATTGCCTGATGGCCACGATGCACACCGTCAAAATTTCCAATGGTAGCGACGCAGCCACGCTGTGCCGCTACCAGATTGTGCAGTCCTCGAATGACGCGCATGGCACCTCAGCCGTTAATAATTTGCCGCTCCCAAGCCTTGTTGGGTTTGGGTGAAGCTTAAAAAGCTCTGATTATAGCGAACCTACCGTGATATATGTCTAACTCTCTGCCGATTCAACGTGACTTTTAAGCGTTCGGCCACGCATTGCCGCTGTACGGCCTAGCTCTGCATTTTAAAATGCCGTGGCCGCAGGCCCAGCGCAGTAAGCCAGACAACATAAATCCCGCCCCCTAAACCTACCAGCCCGGCCACCCAGGCAACACGCTGCCACAGGCTAAACGCAAGCCACGCGTGCCACTCTGGCGACACCATATAAAGCGCGGCACACATCAAACCGCTACCGCCCAGCAGTTGCACCGCGTACCGACCCCAGCCCGGCTGAAAAACCAGCACGCCCTGCCTGTACAGCAACACCCCCAGCATACCCGCGTTCAAAAAGGCCGACAGCGCCGTGGCGAGCGCCAACCCGGCATGGGCAAGCGGCCAAATCAACATCAGGTTGAACACCATATTAGCGACCATGGCGATAATACCCACCTTCACCGGCGTTTTGGTGTCCTGGCGGGCAAAAAAACCAGGCGCCAATACCTTAATCAGCATAAAGGCGACCAGGCCAAAGGCATAGGCACGCAGGCTCATCGCGGCCATCTGAATATCGTGGTCGGTCATTGCGCCATAGTGAAATAGCGTGATCAATAGCGGCTCGGCCAATACCGCCAACGCCAGTGCGGCAGGCAGGCCCACCAAAAGCACTAACCGGATCGCCCAGTCGAGCATGGCGGCAAAATGCGCCTTTGACTGCTCAGCGTGGCGCTTGGAAAGTGCGGGCAATATCACCGTTGCTATCGCCACGCCAAAGACGCCGAGCGGCAGCTCTACCAAGCGGTCAGAGTAGTAAAGCCAGGAGACACTGCCCGCCACCAGCAGTGACGCCAACACCGTATCCAGCAGCAGGTTAATTTGCGAGACCGAGACCCCAAACAGCGCCGGGCCCATCAGCTTTAAAATGCGCTTAACGCCTTCATGAGCGAAGTTCGGCCAAGGCGTGGGCATCAAGCCCAAACGCATTAAAAACGGCACCTGGAAAATCAGCTGGGCAGCACCTGCAATCAGCACGCCCCAGGCCAACGCCATGGCGGGCTCATCCATTAACGGCATTAAAAAGAGCGCGGCACCAATAAGTGACAGGTTGAGCAAAACCGGCGTAAAGGCGGGCACTGCAAAACGGTTCCAGGTATTTAGCACGCTGCCAGAAAAAGCCGTGAGCGAGATCAGCAGCAAATACGGAAACGTGAGGCGCAGCATATCGGCGGTCAAGGCGTGCTTGGCGGGGTCACTGCCAAAGCCGGGCGCAAACACCCAGATAAGCCAGGGCGCGCACAGCATCGCAAGCGCGGTAATCAAAGCCAGCAGCGCGGTTAAACTACCGGCTACGGCGTTGAGTAACTCGCGAATCTCCTGCTTACTGCGCTGGGTCGAGTACTCGGAAAGCACCGGCACAAAAGCCTGGTTAAAGGCACCTTCAGCAAACAGGCGCCGCAAAAAATTAGGAATTTTAAAAGCGACAAAAAAGGCATCCGCGCCATTCCCGGCGCCCAAAAGCGTCGCCACCACCACATCGCGTATCAGGCCCATCACGCGGGAAAGCATGGTCATGGAGCTAACCACCAGCCCTGAGCGCATTAGCCCACGGCGTGGCGGTGCGCCAGGCGCGGCGGAAGTGTCATTCGGCGGCGTGTTTGAGGTCATTTTTGGATCCATAGGCGCGGATGGCCAATACCCATCATAGAGTCATTAGATAAAACCATCAGACACAAAAAAACCGGCCGTAGCCGGTTTTTTTATGGCGCCTGCCGGCTTACGCCGCCAGTGCCTTAATACGCTTGTTCAAACGGCTTTTCAGGCGCGCTGCTTTCTTCTTGGACAGCACGTCTTTATCAGCAATACGGTCAACGACCGGCTGCATTACCTTGAACTCTTCCATCGCCTTGCCGTGGTCGCCGGTGTTGATCGCTTTGATCACACGCTTGATATAGGTGCGGACCATGCTGCGCTGGCTGGCTTTCAGGACGCGACGAGTCTCGGCCTGGCGGGCGCGCTTGCGTGCTTGCTTGCTGTTCGCCACAGGTATCTCCTTGGAGAATAAAGGTTGCCGCAAATTCGGCAACGGATTAACTATGTGTTCGCCACGCTCATGTTCACTCTAAAAGCTGCCCATAACGCGACTTTCCTTAACAACCAATTGATTCGACAAGCATTTAAGCTCTGTCAAATAGTGTAGCTGGCAGTCAAATTGCCTGCCCGCCCACGGGTCTTGTCTGAGAGGATGGCGTAGTCTATCACGCACTATTCTTGCTTGCCACACGTTGTCAATGTTTTATTGTATCAGCAGGCTAACCGAATGGCTCACAAAGCGCTCTCAAAAGAAGCGACATGGACTTTACCCAGCATCTTCTACATTATTGCCCTTAAATATAAAAGAACTGACGTTTTAAACGACGTTCTCTGGCGGCCGATCTGCTAGCTCGTTTATCTCTGAGGCCTGCGTTAGCCGCACCGAACTCTCATGGCGACTAACAGGGCGCCCCTATGGCACTTAGGGCCGCTTAGGGATAGCCAATCCTTCAAACAATTTCACTATTAAAGACGGACTCACTATGTCGGATTTCTCTCTTTGGTTTGCCGTTCATACGACTGTCTATATCGCCCTAGTGGTGCGTGTACTCACGGTAGAGGGCAAAGAGCCCGCCTCCCGAGCCGCATGGATATTGATTCTCTCGTTTCTACCCGGCTTAGGCATCATTGCCTACCTGCTACTTGGCGAACCCTGGATATCGCGCCGGTCACGACGCAAAGCTATTGGCACCGTCACACGGTTGGTGAAAGCCTATAACGTAGGGAAAACATCGGCACTTGCGCAGGTACCAGACCGTTTTCGGCCCGCCTTTCGCGCCTGTGAGCATTTAGCGCATAGCGGCACCACTGGCCACAATACCGCCACGCTAACCGCCGACTCCAATGCAGCGATCGACGCGATGGTGGAAGACTTCGATGCCGCCGAGGAGAGCATCCATATCTCCTTTTATATCTGGCTTACCGATAACAACGGGCTCAAGATTGCAGAAGCTGTTAAGCGCGCGGCTGAACGTGGCGTGACATGCCGAATCATTGTCGACGGTATTGGTTCGCGAGCGCTTACCCGCTCGGAACACTGGGCGGCAATGAAAGCCGCCGGTGTTCAACTGTGCGTATCGCTTAAAGTTTCTTTTGGATTTGGGGCACTGCTCGGTAGCCGCGCAGATCTTAGAAACCATCGCAAGATCGTCGTGGTGGATAACCGATTAACCTACTGCGGAAGCCAGAACTGCGCCGACCCGGAGTTTCGTGTCAAAGCGAAGTATGCGCCGTGGGTCGATATCATGCTGCGTTTCGAGGGGCCGGTGGTGATGCAAAACCAGCTGCTGTTTGCGGCCAACTGGCTAATCGAATCCAATGAGCATCTTGATGTTCCCTGGCAGCAAACGTCGCCACCCGGCACAGAAGCCAACATGGAGGGCAACGGCAGTGCAGCCATCGCCTTTGGCACCGGGCCGCTGTCACCTAAAGGCGCCATGTCGGATGTGTTTTCCAGCCTTCTGCACTGTGCCCAGCATGAAGTCGTGATTTCGAACCCCTACCTTGTTCCTGATGCCTCACTGCTTTCGGCGCTGATTGGCTGCGCCAGGCGCGGCGTTCAAACCACGCTCATTCTGCCCCAGCGCAACGACTCCTTTGTGGTAGGCGCCATCAGCAAAGCCTACTATGCACAGCTTGTTGCCGCTGGCGTAAAAATCTTCGAATTTCGTGGTGGCCTTTTGCACGCAAAAACACTGGTGGTGGATGAAGCGGTAGCGCTAGTGGGTTCCGCGAACATGGACCGCCGCAGCCTGGAGCTTAATTTCGAGAATAATATTCTGCTGCACTCACCCGATGTAGCAAAAAGCATCAGGGAGCGCCAAAACGCCTGGCTTTCCGATGCCAATGAAGTGGCCCCCGACCAGGTCATTCATCGCTCGTTGTTACGCCGGATCGGCGATAACGTTGCCACCATTTTCAGCCCGGTGATGTAATCAATGCTCATCGGTTAATGATCCGCTACCCACGACGGGCAGCGGTGAACCGCCGAAAAACGCTTATATCAAAAGTTTCATGGGGCGCAAACTGCCAGCCAGGTTGGGTAGCCTTTGATTCAGCAACACATCCAGATATTCATCAGCGGTGAAAGCTGGATTATTGAGACTTTTACGATGCTGCTGTAGCGCTTGAATGACGCTACCTGGATTCAAAGCAAGCATATCTACTAAAAATTCATCAGGATGTATGGCTCGAATGTCATAGGAGTTGAGCATTTCACTGGGGAAATCCTTAAGATTAAACGTGATAATTGCTTCAGCGCCGCAGTGAATAGCGCATGCAAGTACATGCCTATCATCCGGGTCTGGTAGTTTTAACCCATCAATCAAAAGCTCGAACCCTTCAACCAGCCCGTCGCGGGTATGGCTATCCATCAATTCACGCACGCGCTCAAGCTGCTCTCTCGTTATATCGCTACGCTGCGCCAGCAAACTGCGCATCCACTCCTCATGTATTTGACGTGACCAGCGAGCTCGATATAGGTCTGTAACAGCCAAATACATCAGCAGGCTTCTGAGTGGCGCGGGATATAATACACAGGCATCATATACCACTGTGTAATAAGAACTCATTAATACCCTAGCCCCATGGATTGATCGAGCCTTGCTAACTCAGCCAGCGAATCAAGGCGTTTTTGATCGAGCTGTTGCTTGTATGCCATGACATCCGAATATTTAACTTTACGTCGATTGCCGACACGATGAAACGGAACATGCTGCTCATCAAGTAGCTTAATGAAGGAAGGACGCGACATATTCATGACATCCGCCGCTTCCTGGGTTGTCATCTCCGCATGTACAGGAATGAGCTTGACCATGTTCCCATCGCCCAATTCGGTCAAGATATCCACCAATAGACGAAGCGCGCTGGCCGGCACCTCAACCTGATGCGTTTCGCCGTCTTTATTGATAACAGCGACTTTTTGGGTAGGCGCTTTTGTCTCGATGTAAGCGGCAAGCTCACGGCTTGATAGCTTGGCCAGAGCGGCTTCTTCGGCATTAGGTAACTGACTAGCTAGCGCGTGCATCGGTTTTCTCCATAAGTGCTTCGATACTCAACGTTATAACCCTAGCACTATTCGAATTATTCGAAAACCGATATTTACATGTTACAGCATTCATAACCACATGCTGTTAAGGCAGCGGCTGGCCTGTTGGCGCAAGAATTTTGCGCAGAAAATGCTGCGTGCGCGGGTCCCTGGGAGCGGTGAAAAGCTCCTCGGGCGGTGCTTGTTCAATAATTTGCCCTTCATCCATAAATATCACGCGATCCGCTACGTCACGCGCAAACTGCATCTCGTGGGTAACGATAATCATGGTTTGCTGCTCGGCGGCAAGTTGCTTCATCAAGCTCAGCACTTCCTCCACCCATTGCGGGTCCAGCGATGACGTGGGCTCATCAAACAGAATGACATCGGCGTTCGCGGCCATGGCGCGGCCAATGCCGATACGCTGCTGCTGCCCGCCAGAAAGCGCTGCCGGGTAAGCATCGGCTTTATCTGAAAGCCCAATCCGCTCAAGGATTTCTCGGGCACGTGCATGGGCCTTTTCCTTGGGAATTTTATCAACGACGATCATGCCCTCGCTAATGTTCTCAAGCGCCGTTTTGTTGGCAAACAAACCATAGTTTTGAAAGACAAACGCGGTACGCCGACGCAGCTTTAAAATATCAGCACGGCTCGCCTGCTGCGCATCCACGCGCATATCGCCGACGGTAATACGCCCGGATTCAGGCCACTCTAAAAAGTTAATGCAGCGTAATAGCGTTGACTTACCCGTGCCTGAAGGGCCAATGATGACAATGATCTCGCCCCGCTCAAGCGACAAATCAATATCGGCGAATACATCTTGTTTACCAAAGCGCTTGGTAACGGCCTCAAGCGAGATCATCGTTGGTACGCCTTATTCAGGTAAATTTCCAGGCGACGCTGCCCCCAGGAGAGAATTTCTACTATTACCCAGTAAATCATCGCCGCGAGTAAAAAAGCCTCCAGATAGAGAAAGCTACTGGCAGCCTCTTTTTGTGTGGCTCCCATCAATTCTGTGACGCCTAGCGTAAAGGCCAGCGACGTCGCCTTGATGATATCAATGAAGTAGTTCATCAACGTGGGTGTTGCCACGCGGGTCGCCTGGGGGAGAATAATACGCCGCATTAGCTGCGACTGCGTCATGCCGATAGAGAGCGCCGCTTCTGTCTGGCTGCGGTCAATCCCCACAATGGCCGCCCGAATAGACTCAGCCATATAGGCGGAAAAGTGCAGCGTCAGGCCCATTACAGCAGCGGTTATGCCGTTAATCGACACCAACGCCTCTACCAGTTGGGGCAACCCGTAATAGAACAGAAAAAGCTGAACCAACAGCGGTGTCCCGCGAAAAAACGAGATAAACAGCAGCGAAAAGCCGTTCAACACCGGCACACGGGTCACGCGAATCACGGCCAGAAGACAGGCAAGCACCAGCGCCAGCAGCATGGCGAGGGTCGCCATTTCAAGCGTGAGCGGCACATAGCTTAAAAGGACCGGCAACAGCCCCCACATATAATCCAGGTTTAGCATGTCAGCATCGCTTATAAGCAAAACGGCCGTGGATTACCCACGGCCGCGTTCAGTACAGGCTTCCGTTTACAGCGTAGCGGTTATTCCGGCTGCTGCGTGATATCGGTATCAAACCATTTTTCGGAAATTTCACGCAGTGTGCCGTTATCGCGCAGCTCAGTTAGCGCTTCATCCACACGGTCGCGCTGGGCATTGCCTGCCTCGTTGTCACGAAACGGCAGCGCATTTTCGATAACCGTGAAGGGTTGGCCCGCCAGTTCCAACGGCAAACCGCGCTCCTTAATCACCTGAGTCGCACTAACGCGGTCCATAATAAAGGCATTGGTGCGCCCCAATGCTACGTCCTGCTCTACGTTGGATTCGTAGGTGCGGATATCAATTTCGTCGGCGTTCGGCAGCTCGCGCAACAACTGCTCGTAGTTGGAGCCCAGGTTAACCGCAACCGATTTACCGGAAAGATCCTCAACGCCGTTAATAGCATCGTTACCCTTCCGGACAACGACCTGCGCACCGTCATACACATAGGGCGCCGTAAATACATACTTGGCTTCACGCTCCGGCGTTATCGTTATCTGGTTGGCAATAGTGTCGATGCGGCCAGAATCCAACATACCTGCTAGTCCCGAAAAACTCGCCGTGACAAACTCGACATCATCACCGGTGACCTCCCCCACCGCGTTCATGACATCGACCTCAAAACCCTTGAGTTCGTCGCGCTCCACAAAGGTAAACGGGAAATAGCCGCCCGACATGCCCACTCGTAGGGTATCTGCCTGGGCCTGAACCGCAGCAAAACCACCTGCCACACTTAAGGTAAGCGCGGCGACTAACGTGTTTAAACGACGTGATCGAGTCATCAGAAGCATCCTCATCGGCAAAGATCATTTGCCTTTTGCAGAGTGTAGGCGTGGCAGGCGCAAAGGCAGCGTAGCCGTTACACGCACATCATAAACACAAAAAAGAATATTAAAAATAGTTTTTATGCATTGAGGTTATTAGAGTTTGGCAAGCGAAACCACTCTGCGCTACGTGTTTGATAGCAGGCACTAATAGAAAGGTAGCTACAAATTACCACCACGCTTAATAGCGCAGTCATAATGGGCATTAACCGCCAGTAATATCCCTGATGGTTTTACGCGAAGCTGGCTGGCGCTCTTCATCAAGCAAGGCCCCACCTAACGCGGCAAGTTCTTCACTCAACTCCACCATTTTGCCCAATTGCACTTTGTCAAAGCCACGTTTGCGCTTGGGCTTATTGAGGATAATGCTGACCCCGCCCAGCAGGTGGTCCTCTTGTTGGAACACCTCTTCTGTAGGCATCAAGCCAGGCGGATACGCATTGGCAATACGTAAGGGGTTTTGTGGGGTAACGCCCAATGCCACATAAATTTTCAACTCTGCATCGAAGTAAGCGCCCCATTTATTCAGGACTAATTGCACCTTCTGATTAAGCTCAATGCTCGGCTGTTGGAACATTACGTAAAATACATGCGTAGGTACCTCTTCAGGCTTGCCAATGGGCTCCTCCAGGAACGGCTCTTCTTGCTCAGGCAAGCCCATGGGCACACGTTCTTCTATAGGCTTTTGGCTAGGCTGTGAGCGTGGGGGAACCGCAGGGGAAGCCGCGGATTTTTCATCACGTTTACCCGCAACCGTTAGCCAAAAGCTATTCCGCTCTCCCAGCCCCAGCGTCTCTCTTTTATATACCAATAAATAACCAGCCACCACCAATGTATTAAAGCTTAACCACCCGGCCCCAATGGCACAGGTCAGCGCCAGCGTATGCGCATTCATTGCTTATAACCCACGTTTTATTGTTAGACGAAAAGTATCGGCCAGTATGGCGAAAAAGCAATTTTAGCGGGCTAGGCAATTAGTGGCATGGTGGGGAACGAGAGAAGGAGAGAAAGGCAAAACATCCGTTGCATGTGTGGAAAATTAACGACTAGCTATCGTCTTTTAGCATCGTTAACGTATGGTCGCGCTGCTGCTTGATCGCTTTATCGAGAATATCGAGAAGGTGGGCATAATCATCAGGCATAGTTGTATCTAGCCCGTGGGCTTCGGCCTGCTCGATGGTTGTTTGGGTTTCGCGTATGACGCTTTCCAATTCCAGTGCTACACGCTCATGCTCATCAGGCGTCATACCTATCGTCATCCTTCATTTGCGCACTGTTTATGTGGCTACCCTAACGACTTTTATGCGCGGCCTTCAATGCGCAAGACACGAACATAGCCCTGGCGCTTTCCCCCCGCCATTTGTAGTATGCTATATAGTGAACCCATTATGTGAAGGAGTTCCCATGGTTATCATGCAAGATGCAGAACAGCGATTTGCAGCACAGACATCGCTTTACACACGTCGTGCATACCAGGCATCATTAAATAGCGGCCATACCGTGGTTGAAATAGTCGATGACAATCTTGTTGAAACCTCACCAGACGGCAGTGTTCGTTTTATAAGAAAGGCACCGCCTAAGCACAAGGTTTCAATTGATATAAAGCTCAAGGTGACCTGATGGCCGAGACGCCACGGTTGCGTATGTTTGCTGGGCCTAACGGCTCAGGAAAAAGTACGATCAAGGATGTCATCCCCACTCATCAAAAAGGGGTTTATATTAACCCTGATGACATAGAAAGTAATGCCAAAGAGTCAGGTACTCTCTATTTCGAGGACTACTCGGTTTATTTATCCAGCACGGCTATCAAGCACTACTTCTATCAGTCGTCATTAACGTTAAAAGCGTCATTAGCACCGCAGCTTGATGCATTAGTCTTTGCAGACAACTGCATTAGATTCCCTCCCTCCTTACCACCAAATTCTTATATTGCGTCTATTGCCTCTGCACTTATTCGAGAGCAACTCACTGCGTCTAACATCAGCTTCACCTTTGAAACAGTCATGTCATCAGAAGACAAGATTGACGTACTGAAAGCGTCTCGTGCTAAAGGTTTTAAAAACTACCTTTACTATATTGCTACCGACGACCCAGCGATCAATGTTCAGAGAGTGCATAACCGAGTAAAAACCGGCGGTCACCCCGTACCTGAAGAAAAAATCCGTCAGCGTTATGATCGCTCTCTTGATTTACTCTTGAAGGCTATCAAGCTTGCTGATCGTGCTTTTATATTCGACAACTCGGGCACTCAAGACATATGGCTAGCGGAAGTAACCCCCAATGGCGACATTCAGCTAAAAGAAGAGAACCTGCCCGACTGGTTCTATCGAAGTGTTATTCAGAAACTGTCGCCTTCCTATTAGACAACATAGCCCAGGCACGTTGGCACTACTTTTCATCGAGGATATAGAAACGCTGTGTGTCATCATCAGGCATGGTTGTATCAAGCCCGTGGGTTTCGGCCTGCTCGATGGTTGTTTGGGTTTCATGGATGAGTGCTTAACGAGCTTGCGCTCGCCGATAAAGCTGGGCAGCACTTTCAATCGCCATTGCCTCGAACGCGTCAAGCGTTAATAGCTGATCATGGCGCTTATCTTCTACCACGGCATTCAACTCTTTCTGATAACGCTTTAACAAATGCTCCAGGTTCATACGGATCATGGTCAGTTCCAGCTGAAACTCCGTTTTCAGCGTGTTTATATGCGCAATGCTTTCCAGTTCCTGGTTAGCCATTAGCGCTTCATCAAGGGTGCCCCCCACCAGCTTTTCGAGGGTATCAAGCTTAGGCACTACGTCATAAATAACATCGTAGGCTGAAATAGTCGGCACATTCGTTTTCATAAGTTCTTCTAAAAAATGGCCCCTTTAAGAAGCCTATTTATAATGTCTAATAATAAGGCATGAGCTTTATCCTCAAGCCTCAATTACTCCAACAGAGAAAGC
Source organism: Halomonas sp. AOP22-C1-8 (assembly GCF_052378905.1). NCBI lineage: Bacteria > Pseudomonadati > Pseudomonadota > Gammaproteobacteria > Oceanospirillales > Halomonadaceae > Halomonas > Halomonas sp. AOP22-C1-8. Next base: position 19,624 of record NZ_JBQSYD010000036.1, read on the forward strand.
ACGTTCTGTGGAACCTGGTTCGCTTGGGCCAGTACAGACGTACCTGCCTGCCCCAGAATCTGCGCTTTGGTCATACTGGCCACTTCCACCGCGTAGTCAGCATCCATAATACGCGAGCGGGCGGCGGAAAGGTGACGATTGGTTTCGTCATGATTTTCAATGATGGCTAACAGCCGGTTATCCAGAGCGCCAAACTCGCTGCGCTTGTTATCCACTTGGGCGATTGCTCGGTCTAATGTCGCCAGTGGATCAGCAGGGTTGCGGATGCGGCGTGCTTCATCTGTCTCACGTATTGTTACCGTGGTCAGGTCGTTATCCACGTTTGTACTTAGAGAGCTTCCCACTGGGTAATAAAGGATTACGTCACCGTTTCCATTAACGGTTTGCAGCAAATGTTCGCCTTTTTGGTTCAGCACGATGTTGGCGGTTTTCATCGCACCGCTGCCATTTGAAAAGGCGTTTACATTAAACACGTAACCATTTTCAGGCTCAGCGGCCATAACATCTTGATGCGTTGTGCCGTTTAACTCGACATAGTTAACCTGCACATTGGCATTACTCGGCTTAAAATGCACGAACGACGAACCAGCAACAAAAGGCTGGTCGGTGACTGCCCCCATGGGTGTACGTTCACTTACCACGGTGAACGTACTCTCCGAACCACCTGTTTGGCTGGTCACATCAGCGGGATAATACGCATACTGCCCCCCCGCCAACTGCTCTTCGACATAATAAGTGCTGTTTAACTGTACTAGAGAGATGCTGCCGCTGTTGCTTTCATCCTGACCATCCAGGGTCAGGCTATAGTCCGCGCTGCCTTTTTGCACTGTTGGCATATAACGCACTTCACTAATGGGGCCCGGCATATCAGCCGGGGCTACACGCGTGTCTTCCAGCACTTGGGCCACCACACTTCGCTGGCTGTTATCCATGACAAGCTCAACGGGTGTATAGTCGCTCCCACGTGCTATCCAATACTCTCCTCCCGAACGTACGATATCCGCGCTACCTAACGGCCAACTATTGCCGTCCAAGTCGACAGCGCTTCGGGAGTATATAACTTCACCTAATGTGCGTTCAGTCACTGCCTCTCGAACATTAATCGTTACGTCGTTATTGCGGGTATCCGTATCGTGTGATGCGCTAATCGATACATTTTTAAGCTGCCCGCCATCGCCACCTAGCTGGATAACATCGCGGTTATTAAAGCGCACTAAATGTGGTTCGTTATCAGCAGGCACATAAGCAACGCGTGAATGCTCCGCATCGTCGATAGGAATACGCGCCGAGCGGCCCGGCAGGGTGTCAGTATGCGTGATGGTGTCAGGTTCACCCTGGAAGGTAAAATCCTTAAGCCCCAGTGTTTGCACACTAAAGCCGGGGGCGTCTAAATTAACGCTCAGGGTTTCGCCATCGTTGGCGCCTACTTGCAGGGAAAGATGCCCCGCCGTGCCATCCAGAAGCGGAATGCCGTTATATTCGGCCACCTGGTTCAAGCGCTCGATTTCCTTCAGGTTGAGATTAATCTCCGCCTGGATACGGTCGCCCATTTCGCCGTTATAAATTTCACTCAACCCCTGCACGGTAAGCTCACGGATACGCTGCAACTTACCGTTCACTGCCTCCAGCACGCCTTGTGCGGTTTGCGACAACGACACGCCATCGTTGGCATTACGCATCGCCATGCCGCGCCCGCTAATCTGGCTGGTCATGCGGTTAGCAATTGCCTGGCCTGCGGCATCATCCTTAGCGCCGTTGATACGCAAGCCGGATGAAAGGCGCTCCATGGACGTCGCCAGCGCAGACTGATTGCGCTTCAGGTTCGCTTGGCCGTTCATAGATGGCAAATTGGTATGGATCGACGCCATTTACGGGCCTGCCTATTAGTAGTAATTACTTGCTTATCGGCCCGGCTATAAAAAACTTTACCAGTGAGTTACAAGAACTCAACTGGTCGTCAGGTATGGAGAGCTATTAACTCCCTACCCTTCGCCACAGAGTCTATGCACACAACTAAAAAATCTGCCAAAAGCACGTTTCAACACCTGCCCTGGCATCGATTAAAGAAAACGAGCCCCCATAAGCGAAAGCGCATAGTGGATGTCGGCCCGACGCTCGCACCATGCGACCAGACGTCTAAATGTCCATACATACACAAAGAATGCTCGGTCAATTATCACTCACAAGATGCAGGCACTAAAGCACCTGCATCTTGTTAATCACCCCCACTGAACTAACGTAATTCGAAAACACGAAAAAGAGCCGCTCTCCTTTAAGAAACAACCTATAGCGGGTTCTTCGAGAATTTAGCCCACAAAGCATCTAATTTCTTCCTATCAACACCTTGCCTAACTTTAAATACGCCAGCAGTATCAACCTGATCGACCACCTCTAAAAACTCAAGCACTACATGGTATTGTGGTCGGTTCCAAAAATCATGGATAAAAATCCGAGCCATTTCCTGGTCATGCATGTGCTCTATAATATGGATAACTGATGCAATCGTACATGCGACCCTAAAACGACCATCCACAAGAATCAAATCAAATGACTGTTTATGGTGATGAATCGCCTGACTGTATTCAGAAAAATGATGCTGGAATTCACCTGAGACTGGTACCCCCCACTCCTTAGTTGGCCCGATATTGACAGACTCAACTTGGCACTTATCACCCAGTTTATCTTTTAGTGCCCTCACCCATTTAGCGTCGCTTTCCACACCTTCTACTCTCAAGCCTTCTTTTATCGCCCAAACTGTAGATCCACCTGAGCCAAATTCAAAATAGTGCTTTGCTTTTTTTAAATATTTCTTAAACAGCTTTCGTTCCGCATGCGACATGAAAGGAGCATCAGGAAGCGGGAATTCCAATACTTCTATTTTGTCAGACACTTCTATTTTTTCATTCAACAATGACTCAGTAGAAGTTTCGAGTTGAGTGTCAGCTAACTTTTGCAGAATCAAATACTCTTCTGCCTTTTCTTCATCAATTTCAACCAATAGTTTATATGTTAGATCCTTGATGCCATACACCGTGTGCAACAAAAAAGCCAGTTTGGAGCGCTGATTTTCATTTAGCTCAGCCAACCGCTCGTAAGTGGGGAGAAAAACTGCATCGGCACTTTGAAGCTCGGTAGCTTGGCGAATTTCTGCAGGCACGCTGTCCGGCAGGTGGCTTAAGTGCTGTTGGTTGTTGAAACGGTATAGACGGAAACCATGACGTGACATCCAGTGCTGAATTTCAGCTAAGTTTGGCTGTCGTTTATGCGTCGGTTGAAAGGCAATACGCACTTGAATGACCAGCGTGTCTTTAAGGGCTTTTTCACCATTTTCAAGAATTACGGCCGCATCGCTTAAATCGTCCAGAATTAACCAATCCAAACTATCCAGCCCTTCGATGCTATCTAACGCGATGGTATTGATCGGAAGCTTAGCAAGCACGCTTGCACCAGCAGGGTTGGCTCCGTACTGCTGCTCCATTGGCAGCGGTTCCAAGGTGCTGCTAAACACTGGGTCTAAACAGGAATAAAGTGTCGCTGGCTTTCCATCCCCTAAAACAGCATGGGTAAAGACTTGGACACCTTTACTGCCCTCGAACCGCTCAGCATTTATTACTTGGCTTGCTGGATCGAAGGCCACTATGCCAAAAGAATTTAGCTGCCTAAGGGTATCGATGCCCTTCTCAACAACCAATTTTGAGCCATTATCCAGCACTATAATCTTGCCAGGTAGCGACCAGTTAAACCCAGTCGCTTCGACTTCCATACTTTCTGCATAAACAACATCAACGGGTATTTCTTCATCTTCAAATTTCGCCAGCCCAGTTTTATCAAACGTTAGCGCAGCAGGCTGCTTTCCTTCGCAGTGACGCTGCCAAATAGCGCGCATGGCATCGGTAAAGTGTTTTGCAAAGCGGGTAGCATCGCATACAGGCGACTCTAATAAGACTTGACGGAGGTGCTGCCTGATAGTGGCAAGGCTATCTAAATCAGATGCAAGCTCTAAAACTCTTTCTCGATACTCCTCCCAAGAACTAACGACAAGTTCTGGCATGCCCGCATTAATTAAATGAGTAGCACTGTGGCGCCCTGCAAAGGTTGGCCCTGGGAGAGTGACCACCGGAACTCCCATTAATAAAGATTCACAGGTAGTTAATCCACCTGAATATGGCCATGGGTCTAAAGAAATATCCACATCATTGTAGCACTGGAGGAGCTCAACATGAGGGGAAGGTCCTTCAATACGCAGTCGGTCTGCCGAAACCCCTTCTGCCTTCATTAAATTAATAATACGCTCACGCATTTCAGGGCTACCGAGCTGCATGCTTTTAAGGTACAACCTTGAGTTTGGTATTTTATGCATCAACTTAGACCATTGAGCTAACACCTGCTCATTTAATTTAGTAGCATTATTAAAACAGCCAAAAGTTACATACCCATTTTTGTCAGCGGGCAGCGATGACACTGAAGGTCTGTAACGAGGAGGCGTATAACAAATATAGTCATCAGGCAATCGAATTATTTTTTCTGTATAATTGCTATCAACGCCTAAAGGAGTTTCCAGGCTATCACTCAACAAATAATCTATTGAAGCTACACCAGTAGTATTAATCAAACCGCCAACCCATTTAACTATTATCGGAGCTGGGGCATTTGCAATAGCCATCATTCGATTACCAGCATTGTGCCCGGAAAGATCGAAGAGTATGTCGACATCATCTCCCAACACTTGCCGTTCAAATTGCTCGTCACTCATGTACTCAACTGATAGAAAAACATCAGCAACCTTTTTGAATCGACTAGTTATATGATCTTCATGATTATTTGTAGAGTAAAAAAAGAATTTAAACTGCGCACTCCCACACTCTTCGAGTACGGATATGATCATTTGACCAACGGGATGGCTTCGAAAACCATCAGAAACCATTCCAATTTTTAGCTTGCGATCCAAAACTTTACTAGTTCCAGGTCTTCTATTTACATTAGAAGGAGAATATTTAACCCCCCACTGTTGTATAATATCTAAAATATCCTTTTCGGACATTCCAGGATGATAATGAGCTGTTGTTAAAAGGTTGGAAAAAGCTAAACGACTACTATTAGGAAGTTCTAACGCTCTACGATAAGCAGCCATACTTTCATCAAGTCGGCCCAAATCGTTCAAGGCATTACCATAATTATTCCATAGTGATGTATAACCAGGAGAAACTTGAAGCCCTTTTTCATAGCAGTTTAATGCTTCACTATGCTGATGCAAGGCGACCAATACCATTCCTTGAAGCGAAAGGTACTCTGCTTTATCCGGATCCAAACGGCATGCGGTCTGTATATGAGTCAATGCTTGCTGATTTTGACGGCGATGGTGTAATAAATAAGCTATGCCGTGGTGTGCTTCGGCATAATTTGGCTCTATTTCCAAGGCTTTAGCTAATAGTTCTTCGGCTTCCTGAACATTGCCTAGTCGATATTTGGCTTCTGATAAGCGCCCATAAACCTGATGGTTTGCCCTATTTTCATCAACCAGCTTTTGGTACTCACTCGCTGCTTCCAAGTATCTGCCACTTTTAAGAAGAGCATCCCCTTTGCTTCTGCGGGCAGTATGAGAATTAGTGGGCGTTGCAATTGACTTGTTGGCTAGCTTAACTGAAGAAGACCGACGAGATTTATGACGACTCATATATAAACTCACTGCTGGAAAGAGGGCTCAAGCCATCATATCAACTTGCACACTGGCTTTATAAAAAAAACAGGCCCTGTAAACAGGGCCTGTTTCGATATACCTACCGAAGCTTTCTAGCTGCGGAAGTTTAACCCAGCAGAGACAGTACGTTCTGCGGCATTTGGTTCGCCTGGGCCAGAACCGAGGTGCCCGCCTGTTGCAGGATCTGAGCACGGGTCATGTTAGCCACCTCACTGGCGTAGTCAGCATCTTCGATACGTGACCGAGCAGCGGATAGGTTAGTTTCGTTGGTTTGCAGGTTGGTAATTGCAGACTCAAAGCGGTTTTGGATCGCACCCAAACCAGAACGCAGCTCATCAACTTGCTTCAGAGCACTATCGAGCTGCTCCATCGGATTAGCAGTGGCTCCGCTTAGCAGGTCTTTGGCACCCAACGTGGAGCCATCAACAGTGAAAGCTGCAGTTTCAGCGGTACCAGTAATATTAGCGTCTGCTGGATCCAAGGCAACACGGAAGGTTTTAGCAGTGCCCGCCTCCATCTCAAGCCCTTGCAAGTTCAAGGAGTTAATTTCAGCGGCATTGTTTGTCTCAACAACTACATCAACGTACCAGTTGCCGGCTTCATCAACCTGAGCTGTGGTGCCAGTAGTGATTGCATCAGCACCTACACCCAACTCAGTTGCCAAATCAGCATCAAATGCAGCTACTGTAGTGGTATTGATGCTTGTAGCAGTACCGTATGCCTTCTCAAAAGCGGCTTCAGCAGCACCGCCCGCAGTAGTGTCTAGAGCAGTCAAAGCACCATCCGGACCATTAACGTTAAAGCTATCAAGGTTCAAAGTGCCTGCAGTGATTTTTTCCAAGACAACATCGATAGACTCACCGTCGTTGGCACCTACCTGGATAGACAGGCTTTGGTCGTCAGCAAGCACTTTAACGCCGTTGAAGTCAGTCTGTTCAGAGATACGGTCGATCTCAGTCAGGCGCTGATCGATTTCATCCTGGATGGATTTACGGTCTTCAGCAGAGTTGGTGTCGTTCTGGGCTTGAACCGTCAGTTCACGCACACGCTGCAGGTTGTCGTTTACCTGGTTCAGGGCGCCTTCAGCGGTTTGCGCAACAGAGATACCGTCGTTGGCGTTACGCTGAGCCTGAGACAGGCCAGTGATCTGTGAAGACATGCGGTTAGCGATGGCTTGACCAGCTGCATCATCTTTCGCGCTGTTGATACGCAGACCAGAGCTCAGACGCTCCATAGAGGTAGACAGCGCGCTCTGAGATTTGCTCAGGTTTTGCTGACCGATCATTGCTGTGATGTTGGTATTGATCACTGACATGGTGGTATTCCCCTTTCAATAAGACTGGCCACGTGGCCCGCTGTTCGGCGTGTTGTGCGCCGTTATACTTAATAACGGCGCAACGAAGGAAATCTTTAGGGGGAGGCAGTAAAAAATTATGTAATTTTTGGTAACGAGGGGATTATCAACATTCGACACACGGCATGTGGTGGCAGGCGCGGTGTGAGGGATACGTTTATGCTGATTCTTGTGGAGGCTGAGGTTACCCGGCGCTAGCGGCCATGTTGGCCTATAGAGCTGCGTTACTCAACCCCGGCAGCGCGGGGCGCTGCTTCGCCGATGTGTCGGACCACCACTGAAGTGGGCTCCCACAAAAGCAGCCCGAGTGAGTAAGCAGTCTACACAGCCCCCCAACACATCGACACACCCGGTTTTGTGGGAGCTGAGTTCACTCGGCGATGGCGGCGCTAGCCGCCCTTACCCCGGCAGCGCGGGGCACTGCATTGCGGGTGGTTTCTCACAATGAGCGGGGCAGCGGTTTTGTGGGAGCTGAGTTCACTCGGCGATGGCGGCGCTAGCTGCCCTTACCCCGGCAGCGCTATGCGCTGCATTGCGGGTGCGCTTCGCTTACCGCGCACTACATTTGTGCCGTTGGCCTATAGGGTGTGCTGTGTTAACCAACCCCCGGCAGTGCTGCGCACTGCGTTGCGGGTGCGCTTCGCTTACCGCGCACTACATTTGTGCCGTTGGCCTATAACGTGTGCTGTGTTAGCCAACCCCCGGCAGCGCGGGGCGCTGCTTTCTCAGTCAGTGCTTACCTTCGATACGCAGTTTTGCAATATCATGAATAGATAGGCCCGTCGCTTCGGAAATCTGCTCATCATTTAGCACTCCAAACGATAAGAGGTGGCGTACCGTTTCACGCTTTTCTTGTAACGCGTACTTCTCAGCCTCTTGGCGACCTTCTTGGCGACCTTCTTGGCGACCTTCCTGACGACCTTCTAGCCGCTCTTTCTTCACCAGGTTTTCCAGGTTTTCTGCCAACATGTTTTTATCCTCCACCAAACTTGTAAGCGCTTCCAGGTTGATGCCTGCGCCAAGCCGTTGCAGGTGGCGCTTCACCCAGCGCGTAATGATTGGGTCAATGCGCGGTTTATGGGGGTCTGCCTGAATGATCGCGACAATGCGGTCAACCGCTTGTTGCAGGCTTTCCCAGCTCGTGGCCGCGTTTTCAATGCTAAATATACCGCTTAGAGGGCTGTGACGCTGCGCTAGTTCCTCATCAGTGTAAGCACCTTCATCAATTAAATAATAGCGCAGATGCGGCTGGTAAGGCTGTAAAAAGACGGGTGGCGTAGGCTGCACCATGTCGTATATATCATGCTTGGCTGACCAGCGCTCTGTCCCGTTATATAACACAACAGGGAACACGGGCGGCAAGCCTTTACCGGGCGTGGTCGCTTTCGCTTTTAGCAAATGGTCATAGAAGCAGGCAACGTAGTGCATCAGCCGAATGGGCATTGTGCGGTCGACCCGGGATTGAAACTCAAGTAACAGGTAGAGGTAGACCTCCTGGGTAGTCCCTTGCCAGTTCACCTGCACCGACCAGACCAGATCTTCAAACTTCTCTTCAAAAAGCGGTGTGATGTAATTGCCACTATGGAGTTTTAATGTGCTGAAATCCATCAGCTCAGAGATTTCTGGCGGGGCAAAGCCTTCAAGCAGTTGTTGAACAAATTCAGGGTAGCTGAAAAGTTCTTTATAGCCAGTGTCGTAGTGATTAGCCATGGGCCCTCCTGCGCAGTACCGGGGATGTTAGCATGGCCGCGCAAGGGCGATCACTTTTGAGGCCTGGCAAGACAGGTTGTAGAAGCTGAGTTACTCGGCGATGGCGGCGCTAGCCGCCCTTGCTCAACCACGCTCATAACAAACGCGCCTTACTGAGTAAATAGCGCTTCCAGGCTATCAGCGACAAGCACTTGCTCCGACCAAACGGCTAGCTGCTCAGGCGTTGCTTTTTGCAGCTGTTCATCCACCCAATTGGGTAATTGGCCAAATCTAAAGACAAGCAGATTCCTAAAAATTTTTCGCTTTGTCTCTTGATAACCTTCCTCATAGCCCTCTTGATACGCTTTCAGGCGCTCTTTTCTCAAGAGATTTTCCAGGTTTTCTGCCAGCATGTCTTTGTCCTCCACCAGACTGGTGAGCGTTTCAAGATTAACGCCTGCGCCAAGCCGCTGCATGTGGCGCTTCACCCAGCGGGTAATGATTGGGGCAATGCGCGGTTTTCGAAGCGGAGCCAGTGGTTTTGTGGGAGCTGAGTTTACTCGGCGATGGCGGCGTTAGTCGCCCTTACCCCGGCAGCGCGGGGCGCTGCTTTGCGGGTGCGCTTCGCTTACCGCGCACTACATTTGTGCCGTTGGCCTATAGGGTGTGCTGTGTTAGCCAACCCCCGGCAGCGCTGTGCGCTGCGTTGCGGGTGCGCTTCGTTTACCGCGCACTACATTTGTGCAGTGGTGGCGGCGTTAGCCGCCCTTGCTCCGGCTGCGCTATGGGGCTGCTTCACTCGCTCCTACAAGGGCCTGGATGGGGTTACTACTAGCGGCCTAGCTGGGCATCCAGCGCATCAAACTGCTGGGTCAGGTACGAACTCATGCTGTTCATCTCTGCCACCATAACGTCCAGCTGGCTGAACTGGGCGCGATAGCGGGCAATCGTTGCATCGATGCTTTTTTCCATGCGCGCATAGCGTTCATCCAGGCTTTTTACGTTGCTCTCAGCACCTGTAACGGCACCTGTGAGTACGCCGTTGCTACTGGTCATTTGCTCAATGGAGCTGTTTAACTTGCCGGCTAAACCACCGTCTTTATTATCGCCGGCAAAAAACGCGCTTAGCGCCTGCGGGTCATTGGCGATTAGGTTATCGAGCTTTTCATCATCAACTTCCAGCTTACCGCTAAGAGTAGTGCCAGCCTCTAAGGTAATGCCCAGTTGGCTCAGCGTAGAAAGCTCGCCGCCTTCCCCCCCCCCGGTAAGCACGCTACGCAGGCGAGACTCAATCGTGCGCAAGGTACGATCACCCAGTAGCTCTCCTGCTGTTCCACTTTCAGCGTTGAAGCTAGTGAGCCCGTTAGTCGTATCTTTTAAATCGTTATACGCGTCGACAAAATCGTTGATCGCTTCGCGCTGCTTTAGGGTATCGCGCTCAATATTGACGGTACTGGTCGCTTTTTCACCTTCGGCAATGCTTAGCTCATTCAGGTTAAGCGTTACCCCTTGAATAGCGCCTTCCACCTGGTTACTGGCACTGGTAATCGAGATGCCGTTAACCGTTAAAGAAGCATCTTGCCCCTGCTGCTTGGCGCCAGCTTCTTCCGCTTCAGCGAATGGGCCTTGGCCTTCTCCACCTACAAATTCAAAGCTATCAATGGATGCATCTGCACCCGTGGCTTTGGAACTGAGTGCCAAGCGGTAGCCTTCGCCGTCATTAATAATCGTGGCGTTAACACCGGCGTCTTTATTGGCGTTAATTGCATCACGAATATCGTTGAGCGAGCTGTTGGCATCAAATTCGATATCGACCGGATCGCTCTCACTACCCGCAAAATTTAGCCTGATGGCGGTCGCACCGTTTAGCTCCAGTGCGTCTGAGGGTTTATCTATCCCAGTAATACTCTCAGAGGCAAGCGAGCCGTATGTCGCGACCTGACTGACTTCTACCCGGTAACTGCCCGGCAGCGCGCTCGCCGAGGTAGCGGCTTTAATATCATCGCCACGCACACTGGAGGAAAGACTTTGATAAAGCTTTGGATCGTTAATCTTGGCCACCGCATCGTTAAATGCGTTGAGCGAAGTTTGCAACTGCCCGTAAGCGGAAATTTTGGCTTGCTGGTCGGCTTTTTGCTGCGTAATCGGCTCAAGCTTACCGCGCTCGGCTTTTTGAAGCTCATCCAGCAGGCCGGTCAGGTCCAATCCCGAACCTACACCAAGGGAGGTAATTGTTGCCATCAGTACAGTCCTCGCAGACAAAAAAATGGATTCTATAAACTCTATCGGCCGAAAAGGAATTAACTTTAGCCCCTGTGCGCTCATATTTGATAAGTCATGGCCGAACTACTGAATAGCGCCTGCCCCCCCAAACCACACGCTTGTGCTTTCAAACCTCACGGCACATTACGTATTGCTTATACAAGTATTGGCTGGCTGCCATCATTTGTATTTCCAGCCTTT
>NZ_JBQSYD010000037.1:0-28748 GCF_052378905.1 Halomonas sp. AOP22-C1-8
ATGCAGGAAAAGACAGCAAGGCACTCTTCAGCGTGATGGATCAGCCGCTACCCCAGCAGCACTTTGTGCTGCATCGCCGGCTGAAGCCAGCTCCCACAACCAGGGGCAGGCCAGCCCATAATCTACAACGGTATGGGGCGCCGTCATTCTAATGTGGGAGCTGGCTTCAGCCGGCGAAGGCGCCGCTAGGTGCCCGGGGGGAAGAGGCCACCGTACCAACTTACTCCCATCCCAGCGGGGCGGCGCATCGCTGATTGGAGTCAGCTCCTGCAATACACCCCCGGCACTGACACTCATCACTCACGCCGGACCACCGTTTGTGTCAAAATGCACTCATTAAGGAGGATTGCCATGACACAAATGCGCTGGGACCAGTTACTTTCCCCACGACGTCTGCACGATCAACGCCCGGATAATACGCGCGAAATTGGCCGCAGCCCCTTTCATAAAGACCATGACCGAATTGTTTTTTCAGGTTCCTTTCGCCGCTTGGGGCGTAAAACCCAGGTACATCCGTTAACTGAAAATGATCATATCCACACACGTTTGACTCACTCGCTGGAAGTGGGCTGTGTGGGCCGCTCTTTAGGCATGATTGTCGGTGAGCTGTTACATGATCGCCTGCCAGAATGGATTACGCCTGCTGATATGGGCGTTATCGTACAAACCGCTTGTTTGGGCCATGATATTGGTAATCCGCCTTTTGGTCATGCCGGAGAGTACGCGATCCGCGACTGGTTTCGCCGCGCACAAGGTAGCGGCTTACTGGATGGCTTGTCAGAAGCCGAGCGGGAAGACCTGCTCACGTATGAAGGCAATGCGCAGGGCTTTCGTGTTATTACCCAGATCGAATATAACCAGTTTAACGGCGGTATGCGTTTATCGGCCGCAACACTCGGGACCTTGCTGAAGTACCCCTGGACCGTGCGCTACAGCGGGCGAGCGGGTAAGTTTGGCTGTTATCAGTCTGAACAGGCGCTCTTAAAAGAGGTCGCCGACGCAGTGGGTCTGCTGCCTCAGGGGGAGCAGCGCTGGTGTCGCCATCCGTTGGCCTGGCTAGTCGAAGCGGCCGATGATATCTGCTATGCCCTGCTGGACCTGGAAGATGGCCTGGAAATGGGCATTCTGCGTTATGAAGAAGTCGTGGAAATCCTTCGTCAAGTGGCTGGGGAGTTTCCGCCTGAGTATGCGGATATGGAGGAACGTCAGGTATCGCAGCGCCGACGAATCGCCCTATTACGCGGTGCTGCCATGGAGCGTGCGGTTAACGATGTCGGTGCGGTTTTTGTTCAGCATGAACAGGCGCTGTTAAACGGCACGTTAAAAGAGGATCTGCTTGAGCTGTGCCATCCGGATCTAGGCTGGGGCGTACAGGCGGCGAAGCAGCTGGCCCGCGAGCGTATTTTCCAAAATGAGCGTAAGGCCAAACTAGAGATTGGTGCCTACACCACTCTAGGCATTCTACTGGAGGCTTTTATTGGCGCCGCTCATGAGTTGCACCATACCGGACAGTCATCCTTCAAGCATCAGCGTGTACTGGCGCTAATAGGAGAGAATACGCCACTGCCCTCCTGGCCACTTTACGATAGCTATCGACGCATGCTGGACTTTATCGGCGGGATGACCGACCACTATGCAGTTGATCTTGCTCAGGAGATGGGGGGGCGTTTACGCGGCGATTAAGCCGCATTAGACCGATGGCTGGCGGAGATGACGTAACTCTACCAGCCTCGCCCTTTCCATTAGCAAATAAATGATCTTGTCATGGATTGGGTCGCTTAGCGTGCCAGGTTTGAGGTCAGTGAGCTGCTTGGCAAGCTGCTCTCCACTGACCACCAGCACATCGCCAGTTGCCTCGGTGATGTCAATTTCCCAGCCGGGCAATACGAGCACGCCCCGTACCGGTACCGGCACACCACAGCGTCGTTCAAGCCACTGGGTAAGCCAGCTAACGGCTTGACGTGTCTTATGAAGTGGGCGGCGCTCATGCCAATGAGGAAAGCGTAAACGCTCGCGTTCAACCGCCACGGTATTAAGCTCTCGGCCGTCTGAGCCAATGGCTAATGCACGCGCCCGCGTTTCCAGCACGAACACGCCATACGGCGTAACCACCACGTGATCGATAGTGAAACTGTCGGTTGGTACATCATGGAATACGTAGTAAGGATGCGCCTCAGGACGAATAAGCCGCTCAAGCTCCTGGCCAACCGCCAGTTCGCAAGCAAGGCCAAGTTTTAGTCGCCGGATGCGCTGGTAATCACGTATCAATAATAAGGAAAACGTTAACACAAGCAGGGTACTTAACAGGCCATAGAGTGCCCACTCCACCCAATCTTGTTGACTGACAAACAACATTCTTCCCATGCCGTATACCAGCGGGGCCAGGCTAATAATCGGACCTAAAGCACCATTTAAGAAAAGACTTGAGAAGGCTTGGTCAAGGCGATGGCGTAGTGCTTGCCCTGGTTCACGCAGTGGCGCATCAAAAGGCGACTCAACGCGCGCATCATGCAGGCTGCGCAGGGCTAATACGATGCCGCCCATCGCGGCCATGGGAAATAAAAAGATGAGCGGTAGCAGGTATTCCAGCCAAACCATTGCAGTGCCTTGCCTTTTAACGGCCTACCTTATGGCAGGCCTGATGAGAGAAACGGATTAACCGCCAGCTAGCTTAACTTGATAACCCTGCGCGGTTAGTGCTTCTCGTAACGTATCTCGATGGTCGCCTTGAATCTCAATGATGCCATCTTTGACTGCTCCTCCCGTGCCGCACCGCTTTTTAAGTGTTTTCGTCAGCGCTTTTAGTTCCGTGCTGGGCAGTGGGATACCACTAATAGTCGTAACACCTTTACCTTTACGCCCACTGGTTTCACGGCGAATGCGTACGATACCATCCAGCGCAGCAAGGCGTGCTTGCTCACTGTTTTCCTCACAGCTGCAGGCATCCAGTGCCTCACGGCACTCCGGGCACGTTTTACCATGCTCCGTTGAATATACAAGCCCACCAAGCTGGTCACGTAAAGAGGCCATTGTCACCCTCCTACTGAGCGTTGTGGCATGGGGAGGCTCCAGGCTTTTTGGTAAAGGCGCTCAATAACGGTGGGTAGCTGGTACATATTACTAATCATGATAGCGTTTTCTGGCGTCTCTTCGGCATCGGGAAAGCGATTTAAATGAATGACCGTCATCCCGGCCTCAAGTGCCGCACGAACACCCACCAGGGCGTCATCAATGGCAATACAGTCATGCGCACTATAGCCCATGATACTGGCTGCGTGCAGATGCAAACAGGGTTCAGGCTTCCAGCAATTAGCGGTGTAGCCGCTAAACAGACGATGACCAAAGTAATCGTTTAGGCCGGTGGCCTGAAGTGCCGTGCGAATTTTGGTTTCAGGACCGTTGGAAACAACGGCACTTGGATAGGCTGACAAGTTATCCAGCGCCTCTCTGGCACCAGGGATCAGTGTCAGCTCTTCAGCAAGGCGATTAGCCAGATTGGCCCGCATGGCACCTTCCATGAGGGCGAGTTGGTCAGGGTCCACTTCGCCGTAGCGTTGCTGTAACTCGGCCACAATGCGTCGGAACCGAGCGCCCCGAAACTCACCAAGATAGTCAGCTGGTACGAAGGGCAATCCTACAGCGTTTAGCCCTATCGACATTTCTTCAGCTAAAAGGGGTTCACTATCGACGAGGGTGCCATCACAGTCAAACAGCAAAAGTGGGAGCGGCATTGTGGTTCCTTGCAGCGACTTAAACGCTACCAGTGTTGGTTGAACACTACCCAATGCCTATTGAACGAGATTTTTAGGCTTTTGTGAACACTGTTTCGTAATTTTTTGTAGCTAATGCCGCAATAAACCAGTCATGCACGATGCGTTAACGAAGAAATAGCGAAAACCGGCGAGGCACCGTTATATGCCAGGTGGTATCGGCGCCCGGATCCGTTACGACTAGCGCGATAAACGGCGCGAATTGGCACTGCTACGCAGGTGATAAGGCTGTATAGCCTGACGGCTGGTGACCCACCAGGGCACATGTTGTCCGCTGAGCATATTCAGTAACGTTTTTTGCATGGCGAAACCCGCCTCCATACTGGCTTCAAGTTTCTCCGTCACCATACGCTGGTTCTCTTTCATCATTTTTGGGCTGAAAAACGGCTGCGTTTGCCATAGCTGATTGCGTTGGTTGATCGTCGAAAGGGACGATGTCCAAAGCTCGAAGGCCATCAGGCCGACTTTCCAAGTAGCCATCATGGCGAAAGGGGGCATGGGAATTAAGGCAGTCGGTATCGCGTGCTTCATAAATTAGCTCCGAAGATAAACGTCTGTTCAGTGTTGACTTCTTTATGCTGCGGCGCAATATTTATGTGCATCGGCTGCGTGTTAACCACAAAAAAGACGGCCAACTGGCCGTCTTTTAACCTACGTCATGCTTGAATTTATTTAACTTTCGGATCCAGCTCGCCACGCTCGTAGCGGTTGAACATCTCTTCAAGGTTGATCGGCTTGATCTTACTGGCGTTGCCCGCGGTACCAAAAGCTTCGTAGCGAGCGATACACAGATCGCGCATGGCGGTAACGGTTTCCTTGAGGAATTTGCGCGGATCAAACTCAGACGGATTTTGAGCCATAAAGCGACGTACGGCGCCAGTAGAGGCCAGGCGCAGGTCGGTATCGATATTGACCTTACGTACGCCGTGCTTGATGCCTTCAACGATCTCGGAAACCGGCACGCCGTAGGTTTCCGGAATTTCGCCGCCGTACTGGTTGATCACCTCAAGCCACTCCTGGGGTACAGAAGAGGAGCCGTGCATGACCAGGTGAGTGTCTGGAATACGCGCGTGGATCTCTTTGATACGCTGAATAGATAGCGTATCGCCTGTCGGCGGCCTGGTGAATTTATACGCCCCATGGCTCGTGCCGATGGCGATGGCCAAGGCATCTACGTGGGTAGCTTTAACAAACTCGGCGGCTTCTTCCGGGTCGGTGAGAAGCTGTTCCATATCCAGCTTGCCTTCTGCACCAATGCCGTCTTCTTCACCGGCCATGCCGGTTTCGAGGCTACCCAGGCAGCCCAGCTCACCCTCAACGGAAACGCCACAAGCGTGGGCCATTTCAACGGTGCGACGCGTCACATCAACGTTGTAGGCGTAGTCGGTCGGTGTTTTTCCATCTTCACCCAGCGAGCCATCCATCATGACTGATGAGAAACCCAGCTGAATAGAGCGTTGGCACACGGCAGGGCTGGTGCCATGGTCCTGGTGCATAACCACCGGGATATGCGGGAACTCTTCAACGGCAGCCAGAATCAGGTGGCGCAGGAAAGGTGCGCCTGCGTATTTACGTGCGCCTGCAGAGGCTTGAACGATAACGGGCGAATCGGTCGCGTCAGCCGCTTCCATGATGGCGCGCATCTGCTCAAGGTTATTAACGTTGAACGCCGGAATACCGTAGCCATATTCGGCAGCGTGGTCGAGCATCTGACGCATGCTGATCAAAGCCATGGGGTCACCTTCTTTAGTTATCAGTGTGAACGAGTGCGAAAATATGCAGGTTCAATTCGTTTAATGTTAACCGCGTTTGGCGGCTACTTCGAGCGCGGCAACGGCAGGCAGCTGCTTGCCCTCAACATATTCAAGGAAAGCACCGCCCCCGGTTGAGATATACGAGACGCGATCCGCAATCGCGTATTTATCGATGGCGGCTAACGTATCACCCCCGCCCGCAATAGAAAACGCATTGCTATCAGCAATGGCTTGGGAGATAACTTCCGTGCCTTTACCAAACTGGTCAATCTCAAATACACCCACTGGGCCATTCCATAAAATGGTGCCCGCGTCTTTGAGCATGCTGGCCAAATGCGCCGCTGTTTCAGGGCCAATATCCAGAATCATTTCATCGTCGTTAACCTGGTCGACAGGCTTAACCACCGCATCGGCTGATTCAGAAAACTCGGTCGCCACGACAACGTCGGTTGGTAATGGAATGGAGACCTTTTCCATCAGTGCCTTCGCTTGGGAAACCAGGTCGGCTTCATAGAGCGATTTGCCCACATTATAGCCTGCTGCGGCAATAAAGGTGTTGGCAATGCCGCCACCCACGATCAGTTGATCGCACTTATCCGATAGCGAATTAAGCACATCAAGTTTGGTAGAGACTTTGGAGCCGCCCACAATCGCAGCCATGGGGCGCGCCGGATTGGCCAAGGCTTTTTCAAGCGCATCGAGCTCTTGCGCCAACAGTGGGCCCGCACACGCGCTTGGTGCAAAGCGAGCAACGCCGTGGGTAGAGGCCTGAGCGCGATGGGCGGTGCCAAAGGCATCCATTACAAATACATCACATAGCGCCGCGTACTGTTTGGCGAGCTGTTCTGCGTCTTTCTTTTCGCCTACGTTAAAGCGAACGTTTTCAAGCAACGCGACCTGACCATTTTCAAGTGTCGGTGGTGTCTCAAGGTAGTCGCTGATCAGCTCGACCGTTTGGCCTAGCAGGTCGCTTAAATGTTTGGCCACCGGGGCGAGTGAGAACTCATCAGAGGGGTCACCTTCGGTTGGGCGACCAAGGTGACTCATCAGCATGACTTTAGCGCCCGCTTTCATCGCCGCCTGAATGGTAGGCAGCGCCGCTTTCAGACGTGCGTCGCTTGAGACATTGCCGTGCTTAATCGGCACGTTCAGGTCTTCGCGAATCAGCACGCGTTGCCCTTCCAAAGGCAGATCCATCATTTTTTGCACGTTCATGTGAGCGGTTTCCTCGTCTTCCGGCGGTGAATCGGGTAGTGATAGTTAGCCGATACGACTAAGCGGCGCGATCTCGGGAAAGCACGGCTAACCGTTGGGCAATATCGAGCATGCGGTTTGCAAAGCCCCACTCGTTATCAAACCAACATAAAAGCTTGATAAGGCGTTTTCCAGCGACGCGGGTTTGGGTCGCATCGAAAATGCCGGAATGTGGGTCATGATTAAAATCAATGGAGGCCATGGGCGCTTCGGTGTAGCCCAGCACGCCCGTAAGACGCTGCTGGCTAGCGTGATGCAGCAGGTTATTGATTTCCTGGGCGCTGGTGTCGTGACGCACGGTCAGTGCGGCATCCATCGCCGACACATTAATGGTGGGAACGCGGACGTGTAAACACTCAAATCGGCCTTCCAGATGTGGCATCAAACGGCTGATGCCGCGCGCAAGCCCTGTGTCCACCGGCACAATGGACTGCATGGCCGAGCGCGTCAGGCGCAGATCAGTTTGATGGTAAGCATCGATCACTGGCTGATCGTTCATCGCAGAGTGAATGGTCGTGGTTACCCCGTGCTCCAGTCCCAGCGTTTCGTCGAGCACGGTAAGCAAAGGAACCAAACAGTTGGTGGTACAAGAGGCCGCCGATAGGATGCGCTGAGAGAGTGTCAGCTCGTGCTGATTAATTCCCCACACGATCGTTGCATCGACATCGTTTTCCGCTGGCTGTGAAAACAGCAGGCGCTTTGCGCCAGCACTTAGATGCTGCTCGGCTGTCGCGCGATCTTTAAAACTACCTGAGCACTCAAGAACTAGATCAACCTTCAGCGCTTTCCACGGAAGTTGGCGTGGATCTTTTTCACATAGCACCTGAATGCGCTGTCCGTTGACCACTAACGCTTCACCGTCATTCTCGACGTTTCCTGGAAAGCGACCATGAGTCGTGTCGTAACGGGTCAGGTAGGTAATCGTCGCCAGGTCAGAAAGCTCATTGATAGCGACGACCTCAAGACGCGAGTCGCCACGTTCAATCAGTGCCCGCAATACGCACTGGCCAATACGCCCATAACCATTAATGGCGATGCGATAGGTAGGAGCAGCGTGTGTAGAGGCAGATGTAGCCATGTAAGAAAGCGGCTCTTGGAAGGTGAATCAGTGACCGTCAATAAATAAAAAACATTCGCAATAATAGCGTATTTCAACCGCCTGCGCCTATCAGATGCCAAGCGAAAGGCAGCATCAGGGCAGTGAAAATGCCGGTAAGACTCATCCCAAGAGAGGCAAAGGCGCCTGCGGCCGGGCTGATTTCAAACGCTCTTACCGTTCCGATCGCATGGCCGTTTAGCCCCAGCGCAAAGCCGATAATGCGCTCGTCTTCAATGTTTAAAAAGCGTGCAGCAAGGCTGACGAACGCGGCGGTAGCAACGCCGGTAATCAGCAGTGCGCCCAACAAGAGCGCCACCGAGCCGCCAATCTGCTCGGTAATGCCAATCGCGATAGGCGCCGTTACGGACTTTGCCGCAATAGAGGCGAGAATAAGGGGTGAGCTACCCAACACCCAGGCAATTAGCAGGGCGTAGCAAGCCGCAAGCGTGGCTGCAATCGGCAGGCAGATAGTAAGAGGTCGCCATAGTGCCCGAATATGCGGCAACTGCTGATAAAGCGGCATACCCAACGCGACGGTCGCGGGCCCTAACAAAAAGGTCAGCCAAGCGGCATCCTGCCGATAGGTGTCATACGGCAGGCCAATGGCGGCAAGCGTGGCAGCAAGCAGAAGTGCAGCGATCAAAATAGCCGGTAGCCAGGTCGGCTTTTTTAATCGTTTGAAAATCAGGTTACCCAACAAAAACGCCGCTAACGTTAGCCCAACGGCAAACAGCGGCGTCGTACTTAAGGTGCTTAGCAGGGCATTAGCGGGCATGCATTTTTTCCATCAGGCGCTTAAGTAGCCACAGCGTGGTGGTCACGCTTAATAGCGTACCCACAATCAGCGCACAAAGAATGGCTAGCCACTGGCCTGCAAGCTCATCAAGAATAAAAAACACGCCCACCACGCCCGGCATAATCAGCATGGCAAGCAGGCCGATTAATGGCTGCGCTGCGGCGGCGATTGTCGAGGGGACTCGTCCCCAAACGGCAAGCGTTGCGGTTAATAACAGCATACCGACAACGCCGGATGAAACCGGAAGGCCGGTAAAGTAAACCGTTACTTCACCGATCAACCAGTAACTCACTAGCCATAAAAAGCCATTAAGTGCAGGCATTGTTAGCCAAGCAGTTCATTGGCATTTTTGAGGATATTCTCAACCGTAAAGCCGAAGTGCTTGAACAGCTCACCCGCGGGGGCGGATTCGCCGAACGTGGTCATGCCGATCACACGGCCGTCCAGACCCACATACTTGTGCCAGTAGTCGGCATGTGAGGCTTCAATGGCAATGCGCTTGGTGACCGCCCTGGGCAGTACGCTTTCCCGGTACTCGGCGTCCTGACCGTTGAAGCGGTAGGTCGACGGCATGGAGACCACGCGTACTGCTTTGCCCTGCTTTTCAAGCTCGGCGGCAGCGTCCATGGCCAGCCCCACTTCCGAACCGGTGGCAATCAGGATCAGCTCGGGCGTACCGTCGCTGTCTTTTAGCACGTAACCACCACGCTGAATGGAAGCCAGTTGGGCTTTGGTGCGCGCCTGGTGCGGCAGGTTCTGACGCGACAGGATCAGCGCCGTGGGGCCAGAGTGACGCTTGATGGCCGCATCCCAGGCGGCGGCGGTTTCCACGGCGTCACACGGGCGCCAGGTGTTCAGGTTCGGCGTCGTGCGCAGGCTGGTCAGCTGCTCGATGGGCTGGTGGGTCGGGCCATCTTCTCCCAGGCCAATGGAGTCATGGGTAAATACGTAGATCGCCTGCTGACCCATTAACGCCGCCATGCGAACCGCGTTGCGCATGTACTCCATGAAGATCAGGAAGGTTGCACCGTACGGGACAAAACCACCGTGCAGGGCGATACCGTTCATTACCGCGCCCATGCCGAACTCACGTACGCCATAGTGCAGGTAGTTACCGCTGGCATCTTCCGGCGTAATCGCTTTGGCGCCCTTCCAGAAGGTCAGGTTGGACGGGGCAAGGTCTGCACTGCCACCCAGCAGTTCCGGCATTTTCGGACCAATCACGTTAAGCGCTTCCAGTGACGCTTTACGGGTGGCGATGCTGGCGCCTTTTTCCTGGGCCTGCTCGATGAGGGCTTCGGTCGGTATTTCAGCCGGCAGCTGGCCTTTCATGCGGCGCTTGAATTCCTGCGCCTCGGCCGGGAACGCCTCGGCATAGCGGGCAAAGCGCTTTTCCCATTCCTGCTGGCGGGTTTTACCTGCTTCACGCGCATCCCAGCCAGCGTACACGGGCTCGGGAATATGAAACGGCGCGTGGGGCCAGTCCAGCTGCTTGCGCGCCAGGGCAACTTCATCTTCGCCCAGCGGCGCACCGTGCGACTCTTCCTTGCCCTGCTTGTTGGGCGCACCGAAACCGATAATCGTTTTACAGATAATCAGGCTGGGCTTGTCATCGTTCTGTTTGGCAAGTGCAATGGCGGCCTGGATCTCTTCCGGCTTGTGACCATCGACATTGGGCACCACGTGCCAGCCGTAGGCTTCAAAGCGTTTGGCGGTATCGTCGGTAAACCAGCCTTCCACTTCCCCATCAATCGAAATGCCGTTGTCGTCATAGAGCGCAATCAGCTTGCCCAGCTGCTGAGTACCCGCCAGCGACGCCGCCTCATGGGAAATACCTTCCATCAGGCAGCCGTCACCCAAAAAGCACCAGGTGTGGTGATCGACAATGGTGTGGCCCGAGCGGTTGAACTGCGCTGCCAGGGTTTTTTCGGCAATCGCAAAGCCGACCGCGTTGGCAAACCCCTGACCGAGCGGGCCGGTGGTGGTTTCGATGCCGGGCGCGTAGCCAAATTCCGGATGGCCGGCGGTGGGCGAGTGCAACTGCCGGAAGTTTTGAAGCTGTTCCAGACTTAACTCATAGCCGCTTAAGTGCAGCAGAGAGTAGAGCAGCATTGAGCCGTGGCCATTGGACAGCACGAACCGGTCACGATCGGCCCACGTTGGGTCTTCGGGGTTGTGCTTGAGGTGGTCATTCCACAGCACCTCGGCGATATCAGCCATGCCCATGGGGGCGCCAGGGTGGCCGGACTTGGCCTTCTGAACAGCATCCATGGAAAGGGCGCGAATGGCATTGGCCAGCTCAAAACGGGACGGCATGGGGTGCTCCTCGCCTGAAAACGGAAATAATGAAGGCGCTATTGTCGCTGACTTCCCCTGTTGCGGCAAATGTAGCGGCAAATTATAGGCCACATTCTGGGAAGAACTCTCAACAGCGTGTAGACTCTGCCTCCCGAAGCGGTGGTCAACCTGGTAAGGCCGCTTCCTTATATGGGCAGGGAACCTCCTGCCGTGATTTCCTGCTGATGCTGCGAGTAGTGAGCAGCTGTCATACAGAGGGTCGAGAGCGCGATGAGCGAATATTCCCTGTTTACCTCGGAGTCTGTCTCCGAAGGTCATCCCGATAAAATTGCCGACCAGATTTCGGATGCGGTGCTGGATGCTATTATCGCCCGGGATAAACAGGCACGGGTTGCTTGTGAAACCATGGTGAAAACCGGTGTAGCAATTATCGCTGGTGAAATTACTACCTCGGCGTGGGTGGATCTGGAAACGCTGGTACGCGACGTGATTACCGACATCGGTTACACCTCTTCCCACGTTGGCTTTGATGGCGCGACATGTGGCGTGATTAACCTGATCGGCAAGCAGAGTGTTGAAATTGCCCAGGGCGTTGACCGTACCAAGCCAGAAGACCAGGGCGCTGGTGACCAGGGCCTGATGTTTGGTTACGCGACCAACGAAACCGATTCGTTTATGCCTGCGCCGATCCACTACTCGCATCGTTTGGTTGAGCGTCAGGCTGAACTGCGCAAAAACGGTCTGTTGCCGTGGCTACGCCCGGATGCCAAAAGCCAGGTGACCTTCCGCTATAACGAACAGGGCCAACCCTGTGGCGTTGATGCGGTGGTGCTTTCCACCCAGCACGACCCTGAGATTGATCAGGAAGACCTGCGTAAAATGGTCAAGCGCGAAATCATCGAACAGGTGATTCCGGCTGAATGGCTCAATGAAAATACCCAGTACCACATCAACCCAACCGGTAAGTTTGTGATTGGTGGCCCGGTAGGTGACTGTGGCTTAACCGGCCGCAAGATCATCGTTGACACCTACGGCGGTATGGCACGCCATGGCGGCGGTGCGTTCTCGGGCAAAGACCCTTCAAAAGTCGACCGTAGTGCGGCCTATGCGGGCCGTTACGTGGCCAAGAACGTGGTGGCGGCAGGTCTTGCCGATAAGTGCGAGATTCAGGTTTCCTACGCGATTGGTGTCGCGGAGCCGACCTCCGTTGCTATCGATACCTTCGGCACCGGCAAAATTGACGATGCCCGGATTGTTGAGCTGGTGAACGAGCACTTTGATCTGCGCCCCTACGCGATCACCAAAATGCTCGACCTGCTGCACCCGATGTATCAGCTGACGGCTGCCTACGGCCACTTTGGTCGGGCACCGTTCGAGCACAGCTACACCTGGAGCGACGATAAAGGCGAACAGCACACTGAGACCTTTACCGCCTTCCCTTGGGAGAAGACCGATAAAGCCGATGCGCTGCGTAAGGCCGCTGGTTTGTAAGATATTCGCTAGGCGGTTTGTAAGAGAACGCCCCTTTGGCTCTGCCAGGGGGCGTTTTTTTATGCTGCGTGTTTTAGGCTAGGCAGTACAACAACTTGGGGAAAGTGTTATGCCGGCAGCACGCTGGGAAAAAATCATGAGAGGGTTGCTGTTGATGGTGGCGCTTGGCATGACAAGTAGTACGGCTATGGCGGCTTGCCCCACGTGGCCCAATGAACGGCTTGAGCAGGAGACTCTCGCGCTCGCCGCGCAAGTCGCCCAATGGGACCATGCCTATCATGAAGAGGGCATCTCGTTGATTGATGATGTGCTCTACGACCAGGCCCTTATCCGCCTCCAGGATTGGCGCGCCTGCCTAAACGACGCTACTGCTCATCAACCGCTTACCCGGGTAACGTCCAGCCGTCGTACGCTTGAGCATCCGGCTGCCCAGCAAGGGTTGGATAAAACCGATGAAGCAGGCGTGCGCCGCTTTACCAGTCGCCGTGAAAATTTATGGATACAGCCCAAGGTGGACGGCGTGGCGGTAACGCTGCGCTATCAGGCAGGCGAGCTGGTGGAAGCGGTCAGCCGAGGGGATGGACAGCAGGGGCAGGATTGGACGGCCCGCGCCTTACAATTACCCAGCGTGCCTAATACGCTGCCCGACACTATTTCAGCCATTTTTCAGGGCGAGCTTTATTGGCAGCTTGATGAACATGTTCAGTCTCGTACGCCTGGTTCGGGGGCCCGCGGGGCCGTGGCGGGGGCTATGGCGCAAGCAAGCCCAACCCAGGACGTGCTGGCGCAGGTCGGGCTGTTTGTATGGGGCTGGCCGGATGGGCCAACCGACATGACTGAGCGGCTGGCGCAACTGAGTGCACTTGGATTTGATACTGCCCGCTACACGCATTTATTAAGTGATGAATCGGATGCGGCTTACTGGCGGGAGGCGTGGTTTAACGGCGCGCTGCCGTTTGCAACCGACGGCGTAGTGATTAAACAGGCGGAACGTCCTGGTATTCGGCGCTGGTCCACGGCCCCGCCAGAATGGGCGATTGCCTGGAAATACCCACTGCAGAAAGCGCTGGCAGAAGTACGTGGCGTGGAGTTTCGCATTGGGCGAACTGGGCGTATCACGCCACTGATCTGGCTCTATCCGATTGAATTGGAAGGTCGGCGCATCAGTCGCGTATCGCTGGGCTCACTCGACCGCTGGGAAAACCTGGATATACGCCCCGGCGACCAGTTGGCCATTACCCTGGCCGGGCTTACCATCCCTCAGCTTGAAGAGGTGGTATGGCAAACCCAAGAGCGCACCGTCGTGGAAGCACCCTCTACGACTACCTACCATCTGCTGAGCTGTTTTCAGCATAGCCCAGGCTGCACATCCCAACTGCTGGCGCGACTCACTTACCTTGGTGAACAGTTGGGTTTTCAAGGCGTGGGCGAAGGCACCTGGCAAGCGTTACTTGAGGCCGGACTGGTGCCGGATCTGCTGGCCTGGTTATCGCTTGAACCCGATCAGCTGCGCCAAGCGCACGGAATTGGCGAGGCGCGTAGCGACTCGCTTTATCGACAGTTTCAGGCGGCCAAGGCTGCTCCCTATGATGCCTGGTTAAAAGGGCTGGGGTTGCCGCCTGCTGGCGCTACCAGCCTGCCTGATTGGCAAGTGGCGAGCATGTATCAGCCAGGCGACTGGGAAGCCCTGCCGGGCATCGGTCCAGGCAGAGCCCAGGCGCTTGACGCCTTTTTCTCCCATGCCCAAATGCAGGCCATGGCCGAGCAGCTTCGCGCGTTGAACGTAGCGGGGTTTACAACACAACCCTAACCAAGCCCGGTGGCGCGCAGCATGAGCCCCAGATAGAAGGGAATCAGTAGCGGCGCCATCAGCGTGGTTACCAGCACCGCCAGCGCCCCTTTTTGCGGCTGGATACCCAGCTCCATGGCGACCACCACCACGTTAGAAGCCATGGGCACCACGCCTAATAGCAGTATCGCCATGGCCAGTTCTGCAGGCACCGGCATAAGCATCTGTAATAGCATGACAGCGGCAAAGGTAGCCGCTGGCCAAACGATATAACGAAGCCCTACACAGGCGGCGATAAAGCGCGTATCCCAGGCAGCCAGCGTTACCCGGCTAAGCGTCATACCAATAATCATCATTCCCAGCAGCGTATAGGTCGCGGGAAAAACATCCAGCGAGCTAGCCAAGGCCGTAGGCAGCGTGACATCGAGTGAACTCAGCAGTAGCGCTAGCAAAAACGTGTAGATCAGCGGAAGGCGTGAAATCTTGATCAGGCTTTGGCGAATCGAGAAGTGGCCACGGGCGCTTAAGTAAAAACCCACGGTAAATTCATACAAATTGATGCCCAGCATGCAGAACAGGTAGAGCGTTACGCCTTCCGGAGGCAAGAGAATCAACGCTACCGGTAAACCGAAATAACCGGTGTTGCCTGTGCCTGATGAAAACGCCAGCAGCGCGCCTTCCTGCGGACCAAAGCGGTGTTGCGTTACGCGCTGAACCAGCAGCGCCAGTAGGCTAACCAGCACAAACAGCGAAAGCGTTAAGACCAGGTACTCAGGCGTTGGCCCCCCATTCATCAGCGCGCGAAAAATGGTTAAAGGCGCAATGAGATAAACCAGCAGCGTGGCAATGGGCCTTGGGTCGATTTTTAACCGTTGGGCGGCAATCCAGCCCAAGCCTACAAAGCTTAGCAGCATGAGTAGCGGGCCTATTAACGCGCTGGGTGATAGCTCCATATGCCCTCCTGACGGCATAAAAGGGTGGGTAACATGAGCCGAATTAAAGGCTAAACGTGGAATCTTTCATTAGCCGCGGCGCAATAGAACAGCGAGAATACACCAAAATATCACTCTTTATTTTATTGTTCTGTATGAGGAAACCCCATGAGCAGCCAACAGCATCCGCTCGGTATCAGCTTTGAATTCTTCCCGCCCAACACGGATGCTGGGCGCGACAAGCTGATGCTGGTACGCGATGAGCTGGCCACTCGTAATCCGCGGTTTTTCTCTGTGACCTATGGCGCAGGCGGCTCCACCCAAGCGCGTACGCGGGACACCGTACGTACGGTTGGCCAGACCGGTATTACTACCGCACCGCACCTTTCGTGCATTGGCAGTGAAAAAGCCCAGCTGCGTGATTTGCTGTCCCAGTACCGTGAAGAAGGCATTAACAGCCTGGTCGCCCTGCGTGGTGATATGCCTTCCGGGATGGGCAGCATCGGCGAGCTACGCTATGCCAACGAGCTGGTGGAGTTTATTCGCGACGAGACGGGCGATCATTTTAATATTGCCGTGGCGGCCTACCCGGAGTCCCACCCTCAGGCAACTAACCTTGATAAAGATATCGAAAACTTCGCGCGTAAAATGAAGGCGGGCGCCGATATGGCGATCACCCAATACTTCTTCACCGCCGATGCTTACTTCAACTTTGTTGATAAAGTGCGCGCACTAGGCGTTGAACAGCCGATTATCCCCGGCATTATGCCGATCACTAACTACACCAAGCTGGCGCGGTTTTCGGATAGCTGTGGCGCGGAAATTCCTCGCTGGATGCGCAAGCAGTTGGAAAGCTATGGCGATGACAGCGAAGCAATTGCCAAATTTGGCACCGAGGCGGTAAGCCGTCTTTGTCAGCGTCTCTTGGATGGCGGTGCGCCAGGGCTGCATTTCTATACCCTTAACCAGGCGGCTCCCGTACTGAAAGTGGTCGATAATCTGGTGGGCTAACTGCGATAGCCTGTTGATTTAGACTGCACCATACACAACGCCCCGCTCAATTGAGCGGGGCGTTTTACGTTATGCCTTACTTGTTAGTGGGCTACTAACTCGCTGGCGTTTGCACTTTGTCGGCCGACTTGCCGCCACCAAACTGCTTACGCTGGATGATTACGAGACCTGCGCCAATCGCAAGGCCCACGATATCGGTGTAGATACCGCCATAGATCATGCACATTGCACCGACCAACATGATAACCCGCTTGAGCACATTCACCGGGCCAAAGAACCAGGCCTGCACCATACCCGAAAGCAGAATGATCCCCAGCGTGGCGGTAACACCCACTCGCAGAACCTGCATGGCAGAGCCTTCCATCAACATGGCCGGGCTGTAGAAGAACATAAACGGCACGATAAAGGCCGCCAGACCAATCTTGAACGATGCCACCGACGTACCCATGGGGTTATCGCCAGAAATACCTGCTGCTGCGTAAGAGGCCAGCGCCACCGGCGGCGTAATGGCCGATACAACCGCAAAGTAGAACACGAAGAAGTGGGCAATAAGCGGCTCAATACCGATATTGATTAGGCCCGGCGCCACGACCGATGCGGCGACGGCGTAGGCTGCCGTGGTCGGCATTCCCATGCCCAATAGAATACTGATCAACATGGCAAAGATAAGTGCCAGCAGTTGGCTAACACCTGCCAGTCCCAATAGCAGCGAGGAGAAGCGCGCGCCCACACCGGTGAGCGAAATAACCCCTACGATCAAGCCCGCACAGGCACAGACAGCGATGATCTGGATGGCCATGGTGCCCGCCAGTTGCAGCGCCTTGAGAATGGCGGTCACGCCCATCTTGTTGGGTGAAATCCAACTGACAACGGCGGCCGAGGCGGTGGCCAAGGTACCTGCCCTAATCACCGAATAGCCCATAAACAGCGCGGCTATCAGGATAATGATGGGAGCAAAGAGGTAGGCTTGTTTGACCAATTTAGTGAAGCGTGGAATCTCATCTTTACGCATACCACGCATGCCTTTACGGGCCGCTTCAAAATCCACCATAAAGTAGATAGACGCGAAGTAAAGAATTGCCGGGATCAACGCTGCAATGGCGATGTCGGTATAGGGAATGCCCGTGACTTCCGCCATGATAAAGGCGCCGGCCCCCATAATCGGCGGCATGATTTGCCCGCCAGTTGAGGCTGCTGCTTCAATAGCGCCCGCGCTACGTGCGGGGTAACCCACCTTTTTCATTAGCGGAATGGTCAGTGAACCGGTCGATACCACGTTACCCGCGGAGGTACCGTTGATCATGCCCATTAGGCCCGAGGCAAAAATAGACACTTTGGCGGGGCCTCCACGGGCACGCCCGGCAGCGGCAAAGGCGAAGTTCACAAAGTAGTCACCTACTTTTGACGCTTGCAGGAAGGCGGCAAAAATAATGAACAGAATAATATACGTCGAGGAGACGGCGATGGTGGGGCCCAAGACACCGGCGTCGGTATAAAGCTGGCTAAAAAAGCGCTGCATTGATAGGCCAGGATATCCCAGGAAGCCGGGCAGGTAAGGGCCGGCAAAGACATATGTCAGGAAGATGAGTGAAATAATGACCAGCGCAAGGCCCGCTACTCGCCGGGTAAGCTCCAGAATAAGCAGGGACCCGGCAATCGCCGCCCAGGAAATCCCGATAGGCGCAAAGGAGGTGCCCGTTGAAGCGCGCAGAGGTGTGTTGTACATGATCAGTAAATAACCGGCGCTGGCCAGGGCACACACCATCAGGACTAAATCGGCCGGGTTAAAAGAGCCGCGTGCCTGGCGGAAAAACCATGAAAGCACAATGGCGGCAACGGTCGTTGCTATTAATGGATAACCGTAGTGCCAGGTTTCAACGATTGGGTCGATGCGCATCGCACCACCGCTCAGGGTTTGTTGCATCAATAAAACCTGAGCAAGCGTGTAGAGGGCCGGTATCAGCAGCGCGTAGCCTACCCACGTTAGCCAAGCGGGTGATGCGTTCTGGCCATCTTCGGCAAACCGAGCTCCCGCAAACAGGCCGTAGCCCAGAATCAGTGCCCCTGCAATATGCACAATACGAAACGACCAGGTCTCCATGGGATACACGTTGAGTGACACCAAGTGGAAACTTGAGTAGGCAATGGCTAGCCCGGCAAACAGGAAAAACTGCCAACCGGTAAATAGGCGACGGTTGGATTCAACGATGTCTTCATCGACGCCCTCTGCAACAACGGTAGGCGATGAAGTAAGCTGGACATCATCCTTGAGGTCATCAGAGGTTTGGGGGGTTGTGGGACTCATCAGAGTTCACCCTCACAGCAGGAGCAAAAAAAGGAGCAATAGCCAAAGCTGCCCCGCCTGGAAAACCAGGACGGGGCAGCCAGATGATGCGTAAAGTTTTAGTTGATCAGGTCTTCAGAGATTTCGTAGCCGTTCTCTTCGTACCAACGAGCAGCGCCTGGATGGAAGGGGAGAACGCTGTTGTGTACGATATTTTCCGGAATGCTGGTTTCAGCACTGCGGTGAATAGAGCGCATACGGTCATTGTTTTCCATGGTCACTTTGGTGACTTCGTAGATGAAGTCTTCCGGAAGATCACAGCCCGCAATCGCAAAGTTCCACATGGAAACTGCGCGAGCATCTTCCTCAAGCGTTGAGTAGGTGCTGGCAGGAATAGTGAATTCAGCCACTGGGAAGGTGTCCAGTACGGTCGCAAGCTCATCTTCGTTGAACTCGATGATGTTCACATCCGTTTGCACTTCCAACTGACTAACGGCAGGAATCGGGATGCCGGCCGCAAAAGCGATGACGTCCAACAGGCCGTCCTGCAGCTGACCGCCAAGGTCAGACCAGCCGCCGTTGCGGCGGTCGAAGTTTACGCCCAACGTTTCCAGCATCGCTGGGAAATAGGTGTCAGACGTTGATGCTGCGGGACCAAAGCCAATACGCGCACCGTCCGGAATGTCCGAAATGGACTCAATGCCTGAGCTTGAAAGCGCGGCAATCGAGAACGGCGTTTCATACATCGGGAACAGTGCACAGACGTTATCCATCACCATGCCGGGTGCCAGCGGGCTTTTGCCGTTAACCGCATCAGAAGCGGGGCCCATGGTGGTTAAGCCAAAGGCCATATCGCCGCTATGAACAAGTGCCAGGTTTTGAGTAGGGCCGCCCGTTACTTCACCGCCGCCAGAAACGCCTAATTCATCAGCAATAAAGTTGGCCCAGCCAGAGCCGTAAACGAAAAACGTGCCGCCTTGGCTTGCGGTACCTACCGTAAAGTTTTCTGGCCAGTCAGCACGCTCAGCATGGGCGCTGGCAGAAGCGAGTAACGCGCCACCTGCAAGCAGGGCGAGAGTTTTAGGCATCATGGTGCGCATGGCATGTTTCCTTAACTGTTCTTGGGATTGTAGGCTGGCAAGCGCAAGCCGCTTTCCAGTGACAATAATATTTAAGCAACCATTTAAGAGCGATTGCCGTGCCATTTATAGGATAGTTAAGTAAAAACAAACGCTTGCTTTTAGAGCCTTCAACTTTAGTGGAAACTCCCTGGCGTCTAACTGTCTGGTAATGCGCACGCGGGATGATAAGTAGTGTGCGGTTTTCCGCTCACTGTTGGGTGCGCGCTAAGAAAGTAGAGAAAGTGCAATGAGAGGGTGCCGTGGCCCCCTGTTTTGAAGGGCTGGAAGCTGAGGGGTAGAGGTGAAAGGTAAGACAGGAGGGCACAAGGCCCTCCCAGTCATGACTTACGTATTGGGCTTACCAGGGTCAAGAATTCGTACTGGCTGGATATCCTGACTCTGTTGCTCCTCTCGCATCTGGTTCACTCGGGTTGTTAGCTCAGGTGAGTCGTTATCTTCAATGGGCAGTTGCTCAAAGAAGTCACAGCTCACGCACTCCCGATAGCGAATACCGTTTTGCTCCCAGGCACGAACACGGTCCATTGCGGCGCAGCGTGGGCAGATAACACCCGCAATAAAGCGTTTAACGGTCGACATGGTGTTCTCCAAACGCACGGTGCCAATGAAATAATAGACACCGTGCTGAGTTCAATAAGCGGTTAGGCCGCGCGAATACCGCTATGGCGCAATAGGGGCTCGACACTTGGCTCGCGGCCGCGGAAGGCCACAAATAGCTCTGCGGCATCGCGTGCCCCGCCTTGTTCCAGAATCTGGTGGCGGAAGCGTTGTCCGGTTTCAGCATCAAAAATACCGGCCTCCTCAAAGGCGCTCCAGGCATCCGCAGAGAGCACTTCGGCCCATTTGTAGCTGTAGTACCCCGCCGCATAGCCGCCAGCAAAAATATGCGCAAAGCTGTTTTGGAAGCGATTGAAGGGCGCCGCCGGTACGACCGAAGTGGCGCTGCGTACATCATCCAACAGCGTTTGAATATCGCTGGCGCTGGGCGCGCTTAATTCATGGTGTAAACGCAGGTCAAAGATCGAGAATTCGAGCTGACGCACCATGCCCATCGCGGACTGGAAGTTTTTGGCCGCCTGAAGGCGTTCAAGTAGCTCAGCCGGTAAGGCTTCCCCGGTTTCTACGTGCTTGGCCAGCAGGTTAAGCCCTTCACGCTCCCAGCAGTAGTTCTCCATAAACTGGCTGGGCAGTTCCACCGCATCCCAGGCAACGCCGTTGATACCTGAAATGTCGGCGATATGCTGCTTGGTCAGCATATGGTGAAGGCCGTGTCCAAATTCATGGAACAGGGTCGTTACTTCATCATGGGTAAGCAGGGCAGGCTTGCCACCGATGGGCGCCGTAAAATTACAGGTTAAAAAAGCCACCGGCAACTGAATACCATGCTCAGTTTGACGGCGTACTCGACAGTCGGCCATCCAGGCGCCGCCGCGCTTGCCTTCCCGAGCGTAGAGGTCAAGGTAGAACCCGGCAATGGGCTGGCCATGCTCGCTAATACGGAAATAGCGCACATCGCTATGGTAGCTTGGCGCCTCACTATCTTCTTCTACCTGCACGCCATAAAGCCGCTCAACCACTTGAAAGAGACCGTTAATCACGTGTGGTGCAGGAAAATAGGGGCGTAGCTGCTCTTGGGAAATGGCATGGCGCGCTTCACGCAGCTTTTCGCTAACGTAAGCAATATCCCACGGCTCCAGCGCATCAATGCCCAGCTCGTCACGCGCGTAAGCGCTTAGCTCGGCAAACTCCTCTTTCGCTTGCGGGACGGCGCGACGGGCCAAGTCACCCAGAAAATCGAGCACCTGCTCGGGAGAGTCCGCCATCTTGGTGGTCAGTGAAAAGTCTGCATAGGTGTTGAACCCCAGCAGCGTCGCCAGTTCCTGGCGTAGTGCGAGGATCTCTTCCATCAACGGAGCGTTATCAAATGTGCCCGCATCAGGGCCTTGGTCTGAGGCGCGGGTGACAAACGCGGTATACACCTCGCGGCGCAGCTCACGATTTTCAGCGTAGCTAACGACGGGGAAGAAGCTTGGGAAATCCAGCGTAATCCGATAGCCCGAAACGCCCTTGGCTTCAGCAGCCGCTTTCAAGGTATCGAGCGCGCTGGAAGGCAGCCCAGCGAGCTCCTCTTCACTATTGAGGTCCTTGTGCCATGCTTGGGTGGCATCCAGCACATTGTTGGAGTATTGATTGGAGAGCGTTGAAAGGCGCGACTGAATGTCACCGTAGCGTGCTTTTTTATCGGCAGGCAGGTCGACCCCGGCGAGGCGGAAATCGCGCAGTGCATTATTAACGGTGCGCTGCTGTGCGGCATCCAGCGTGCTCCAGTTGTCACTCTCCTTGAGCGCTTGCCAGCCGTGGAAAAGCCCTTCGTGCTGGCCGACCCACGTGCCAAAGGCGGAAAGCTGTTCCAGGCAGGTTTGGTAAGCTTCGCGCAGCTCCGGCGTGTTCATCGTGCTATTTAAGTGTGACACCGGCGACCATGCTTGGGAGAGTCTATCGCTTACCGCTTCCAGCGGAACGGCAAAGCTCTCCCATGTGGGCGGTGTTTCTGCGGCCTGCAGGGCCAAGCGGTCAATCGTTTCACGGTTCTCACTTAAAAGCGCTTCCACCGCGGGCACCACATGCTCGGCACGCATTTCAGCGAAAGGGGGAAGCTTGTGCGTTGCAAGCAGCGGATTGTGGGTCATAAGCACCTCAGTTGGCAGCGTTAATGAGTGCAAAAACGCGTAATAATAGCTAAACAGTGTGGGCACAGGGGCGCTGTTTCAATGGCAAGGTTTGGTCTCTTGGCAGGCGCCTGCTAGTCTTGCCGCCTTTTAGTGCCCACGATGGCAGGAGTCAATAATGAGCGAGACGCTGGAGCGCTGGGGGTCTAAGCGGGCCTTTATCCTGGCAATATCGGGTGCTGCGGTGGGGCTGGGCAACATCTGGCGCTTCCCTTATGTGGCGGGTGAAAATGGCGGGGCCGCGTTTTTATTAATTTACGTGGCGTTTGTGCTGCTGCTGGGTATTCCCGTCATGATGGCTGAAATTCTCATTGGCCGGGCTGGGCGGCGTGGTCCGTTGCAGGCATTGGGCGCACTGGCTGCTGAAGCAGGGGTCTCCATGCATTGGCGTTGGCTCGGGCTCTTTGGGGCATTTACTGTTTTTTGTATTTTGTCCTTCTATTCAGTGGTGTCTGGCTGGTCGATCGAGTTTTTGGTGGCCTCCATCAACGGACAATTTAACGGGGCAACAGCGGCTGAGATAGGCGCTGGTTTCGATGCATTTTTAGCAAGCCCTGGGCTTTTGATTTTCAATCACTCTCTGTTTTTGTTTATGACCATGACCGTGGTGGCGGCTGGCGTGGCCAAGGGGCTTGAGCGGCTTAACAATCTACTCATGCCGCTGCTGTACGTGCTGCTGTTGCTGTTGGCCGGATACGCTGCCACCACCGAGGGCTTCTCCACGGCGTTGACGTGGCTATTTTTACCCTCCTTTGAGGCAATCACACCTACCGTGGTGCTGCATGCCATGGGCCATGCGTTTTTCACTCTGGCGGTAGGGGCCTGCGCGCTGATGGCGTATGGCGCTTATATGCCGGAAGAGCAGAGCTTGCCTAAAGCGGCGTTTGCCGTTGCCGTACTGGATATTAGCGTGGCGTTGCTGGCGGGTATCGCGATTTTCTCGGTGGTGTTTGCCCAAGGGATGGACCCGGCTGAGGGCCCGGGCCTGATGTTTGTGACCCTGCCGATAGCCTTTTCTGAGTTGCCCAGCGGCGCGTTCTGGCTAAGCGTGTTTTTCCTGCTGTTACTGCTCGCTACCTGGACATCGGCCATTAATCTGGCAGAGCCCATGGTCGCGATGCTGCAGGGGCTTGGGCTGCGGCGCAGTATGGCAACGGCGATCATCGCGCTAAGCGTTTGGCTCATGGGATTGTTGTCGGCGTTCTCTTTCTCAACCCTGGCGGAGTTCCAACCACTCTTTGGGCGCAATATCTTTGAATTGGTCAGCAGCATTCCACCAGACATATTTTTGCCCTTGGGTGGCTTGATGATTGCCACGTTTGCCGCCTGGATAATGCCGCAGAAGAGAGTAATGAAAGCGTTAGGCGCCGGGGAAAGTGGCTACCTGCTATGGCGCAATATTGTGCGCTGGGTCTCGATTCCGCTGACGTTTATCGTCTTGCTGGGTGGGCTTTTATAGCGCTATACCGCTTGTGAGAATGGATATATCCACCATCAATAGAGCAGTATGTACTTGGAATAGGTTCTTGGAACAGGTACTTGAAATACGTACCTGGAAATAGGCTCTTCAGGAGAGTGCAATGAAAGAGGCAGCGCTAAGAGATTTTAAAGGCCATTCGCCCCGCTTGGGCGAGCGCGTTTATATCGATCCTGCGAGTGTGGTGATTGGTGACGTTGAGCTGGGCAATGACTGTTCGGTATGGCCAATGACGGTGATTCGTGGCGATATGCACCGGATTCGTATTGGCGCACGTACCAGCGTGCAGGATGGCAGTGTGCTGCATATTACTCACGCCAGTGACTTTAACCCAGAGGGCTTTCCACTCACGATTGGCGAAGATGTGACGATTGGCCATAAAGCCATTTTGCATGGCTGTACGCTGGGCAACCGCATTTTGGTCGGTATGGGCGCCATCGTGATGGACGGCGCGGTGGTTGACGATGAAGTGATCATTGCCGCAGGGGCTGTTGTTACGCCCGGTAAGCACTTGGAGAGTGGCTATGTTTACGCCGGTAATCCTGCCAAGGCGCTACGCCCTTTAAAAGAAAAAGAGCGGGCCTTCTTCCCCTATACCGCAGGTAACTACGTAAAACTTAAGGATCAATTTTTAGCTGAAGACTCCTTATGATTAAGTTCAGCTAACATATTGGCTTGCCGACCTTTTTTCTAAACTAGCCATGTTGTAATCTTAAAAAATCTGGTAATTTATCCAGTTTTTCAGGATGCCGCGATAACATGGCGAACTTTCGCACGCATATGACGGTAGCGACCGCGGGCGGCATGTTGATGGCGTACGCGGGTTGGCAAGCCCAGTGGTGGCCTTATTCTCAAGCCATATTAATCGTGGCGTTGGTCGCCTTTGGCGGCATTTTGCCCGATATTGATGCAGACCGATCACGCTCTATCCGTTTGATTTTTAATCTTCTTTCCGTGCCATCACTGGTGGTGGGCGTAATGCTGCTGGAGTCGTGGTTGACGCCAGGCATGTTGCTGGTAGCTTGCGGCGGTATTTATTTCTCGGTGCGGTATTTGGCGGGAATACTGTTCTCAAAACTGACGGTTCACCGCGGCATTTGGCACTCGCTGATGGCGGCCGGGCTATGTTCGCTATTAACCGCAGCGCTGAGTTTTCATCTGCTTGTTCAGCCTGCGGGGTTAGCGTGGTCACACGGTGCGGCCGTGCTGCTGGGGTTTATTATTCACCTGGTACTGGATGAGATGTATAGCGTGGATTTGGAGGGGGCGCGGCTTAAGCGCTCGTTCGGTACTGCGCTCAAACTCGGCGATAGCCGTCGGCCCATTTCCAACCTATTAATGCTGATTGCCACCTTGACACTGCTTCCCTGGACGCCGCCCTGGTCGGACTTAATGGAGCTGTTTCATCAGGGGTCACTGCTGTGGCGGTAATCGTCGGCCTGTAAGCCATGCTTTTTCAGCTTGTCGTAAAACGTTTTACGCGGAATGCCCAAGTGGCGGCAGACATCGGTGACTCGGCCATGGTGACGGGCAAGCGACTGACTAATCAGGCTCTTTTCAAACAGCTCTACCTGGCGCGGTAACGTGGGCTCTGGCGTGTCGGTGGCTATCCCTTCCAGCAGCATATCCAGGCGGTAATCAAATGCTGCGCCGAGTAGCACGTAGCGCTCAGCAAGGTTGCGTAGTTCACGCACGTTGCCAGGCCAGTCATGGGCCAACAGTGCGGCGATACCGTGGCTATTCAGAGTGGGGGCCTCCAGGCCGCTACGATTGGCGGCAATGACGGCAAAGTGCTGAAACAGAAGCGGGATATCCTCACGCCGTTCGCGCAGCGCGGGTAACGCCAGCGTGACAACATTCAGCCGGTAGTAGAGGTCTTCACGGAAGCCCCCCTCTTCAGCGGCAACTTTAAGATCCACTTTGGTGGCGGTAATCACCCGAATGTCGAGCGTGACTGCTTCATTGGCACCGAGCCGTTCGATGCTGCGCTCTTGCAGGACGCGCAGTAGTTTGACCTGAAGAGCCAGTGGCATCGACTCAATCTCATCGAGGAAAACAGTACCGCCGTTAGCGTGCTCAAACTTACCAATTCTGCGTTCAATCGCGCCGGTAAAAGCCCCTTTTTCATGCCCAAACAGCTCAGACTCAATGGTGTTTTCCGGCACGGCACCGCAGTTGATTGCCATAAAGGGGCTGTTGCGTCGAGCGCTGCGTTCATGAATGGCCCGGGCCACGAGGTCCTTGCCTGTCCCTGTTTCGCCAAACAGCAGCACATCGGCTTCTACCTGACTAATGCGCTGAATCATCGCCGCTAAACGAGAAACAACCGCTGTGCGCCCCACCAGGCGCGGGCCAAGGGCAGCCCGCTGTACTTCCAATTCAGCCTTAAGACGATTGTTTTCGAGGCTAAGCTGGCGCTTTTCAATGCCGCGGCGCACAACATCAAGTAGCTGGTCGCCAGCAAATGGCTTCTCCAAGAAGTCCCATGCGCCTGCACGCATGGCTTCTACCGCCGTGGAAATATCGCCATGCCCGGTAATCAGAATAATCGGTAGGGTAGGGTCGCGACGATGCAGTTCATGCAGAAGCTCCATCCCTCCCATGCCAGGCATACGGATGTCGCTGACAATCACGCCAGGAAACTCTGCGGGTAGCGCCGCCAGGGCTTGCTCGGCTGACGCAAAGCAGGTGGGCGTGTAGCCGGCAAGCTCCAGGGTTTGGCTGGCGGTAATACGCAGATGAGGCTCATCGTCGATCACCATGACCGGCAGCATCGACGGTTCATGCATGGCTATTATTCTCTTGTTGAGTTGAGGGTACAGGCGCGTGTATCGGTGGCGCGAAAGGTAGTGAAATAATAAAGCAGGCGCCTGTCGGATCGCGATTGACGGCCTGCAATTTGCCACCCAGGTCATCCATGATACGCGACGAGATGGAAAGCCCCAGCCCCAATCCGCTTCCCGGTGCTTTGGTGGAAAAAAAGGGTTCAAAAATTTGTGTTAGGTGCTGGTCGCCAATGCCGGGGCCGTTATCCATAACGTTAATGGTGACCTGCTTTTCGTTCAGCGCCGCCCTCAAGATAAGCCGAGGTTCTGAGGTCTCTTGCATGGCGTGCAGGGCATTGCTAATCAGGTTGACCAGTACTTGCTCCAAGCGTACCAGATCGCCCGTTACCCATAGCGTTTCCTTGGGCCAATGCTGTTCAACGGTAACATGCCCGTCGCGCAGGCGACCCTGGAACAAGCGAAGTGCATATTCGATGCAAGCCTGCACAGAGATGGTTTCCTGCCGCTCACTGCTTTTACGCGAGAATTGACGAAGCTGTGCGCTGATATCGGCCATGCGCTTGGTGAGATCAACGATTTGCTCAAGATTTGCGTCCGCTTGATCTACTCGGGAAAGCGTTAAAAAGCGCCGGGCATTTTCGCCATAGGCCCGAATGGCTGCCAGCGGCTGGTTCAGTTCGTGATTGATGCCCGCTGCCAATTGGCCAAGGACTGCCAGCTTGGCGGCCTGGATGAGTTCATCCTGAGTTTGACGCAGGTTGGCTTCTGCGCGGCGTCGCTCTTCGATTTCATTGGAAAGGCGCTGGTTGCTGGCCACCAAGTCGTGAGTGCGACGCTCGACGCTGGCTTCCAGCTCATCACGCACCAGGGCAAGGGTATGCCGTTCGCGTTCAGCAAACGCTTCGCGCTCACGACGCAAGCGCAGGCGCTGCCAGCCAATGCCGCCCCCGAGTACAATCATTCCGTAAAGCCCGCCCGCCATAAGTGCGGCGATCCACTGAGCGCGGACAACGGGTGTTAAGGGCTTGAGAATATGCATGTGCCAGCCAAACTCCACCACGGGGCGTGTCAGGCTTAAATAACGGCTGCTACTAAGCGGGCCCTGAGAAAAACTAACCAGTGCACTGTCTGGTCCATAAGGTGCATCAATATTAATGCCTGAAGGGGATAGTGGTTCAATGGCGTAGCGGCGTGTGTCACGAAGCGTTTGACGTTGTTCATCACTAAGCGCATAGAGTGCATTCATGCGCAGCTCAGGGCGGCTGGCCATAAAGATAATATTGTCATTATCGGTCACCAGCAGCTCAGCATCTTGCTCAGCCCAGCCCTCTTCAACTTCATCCAGTAACACCTTGATGACGATAACACCGGAGGGTTGCGCATCTGGCGAAGTATCATCCAGCCATACCGGCGCCGAGAAAAAGTAGCCCCGCTCCAGTGACTGGGTCCCTAGTCCATAAAACCGCCCTTGCCGTCCGGCGATGGCTTCTGTGTAGTAGCTGCGAAACGCGTAGTTATGACCTAAAAACGTATTGGGACGATGCCAGTTGCTGGCGGCAATTGTGTTGGCATCGCGGTCGAGCAGGTAAACGTCAGAAACGCCTGCGGTAAAGCGGAAACGATCCAGCAGCAGGTTAAGCGGCATGGCGTTCTGGGTTTCCGGAGAGGCCAAAAAGCGCTGGACACCTTCACGCGTCGCGAGCATTTGGGGTAAATAGTCGTAGCGGAGCAGATAGCCATTAAGATTGGCGACAGAAAGGCGCAGCTCGTTTTCGGCGTCTTCCTGAAGGGTAGAGATGGCTTGCTCGCGCGCCAAGTGGGCGGCTTGCCACATAACGAGTATGAGGCCTAGCGTGATGGCAACAAGCCATATACCTTTCCAGCGGCGAGGCTTCATACGCTGCTACTTACCACGGGCACGGCGTAGCGCACGTGCTGCCTGCTGTTGGCGAGGTGGGGGAATATCATCCGCTAGGCATCCATTAATAGGTATGACCAATCATAAGGCAGGAGATCGCCGTGCCTCAAGCTAGCCCTCTGGGCTACTAATACACATTGGTAGCAGTGTTGCTGGAGTCAGGAAGGCCTCCTGAAGAGCGAGTAGTTACCCTGCATTATTACGATATGGCATTATTTCAG